>JBKJXJ010000042.1:0-6900 GCA_046716125.1 Candidatus Eiseniibacteriota bacterium | reverse complement strand
CATCTCGCCGACGACCGGCAGATCGGGTCGCCCGGGCACGAACTCGCGTCCCGCGCCCGTCATCTCGATCCGGGCCTCGCCAGCCTTCTCGATCACCGAGAAGCGCCCGGCGGCGTAGCGGAACTCGCGTTCGAGCGTGAGGGGTGCACCGATGGCGGGAGCGGAAATAAGGAGGAGGAGCGGGGCCAGCACTGCCGGTCGCAGGCGGGTTCTCATGCGCAGGCCTCCGATGGATGCGGGTCGTGCAGCAGCAGTTCGCGGTAAGCGCGGCGCAAGTCAGGGGATGCGAGCGCAAGCGATGGACCGGGCATTCAACTCATGTTCGGCGGATGGCGTGCGTGCCCGGAACCGTCGTGAGAATCCAACGATACGGGAGCGCGGGCGACCGGGTCAACGAGATTGGTGGGGAGCGGTCGAAAGTCCCTCCCTCAGGCCGAGTTCGGGGCCATGGCGGGGGTGGAGCCGGACCGGCGTCCCACTCTCCCGTTCCAGCCAGAGCCACGACAGCCGGGCCAGGGGGATGGCCACGAGTTCCTCGCCCAGACGCAGTGCGGCCCGATCCAGATCGAGCGGGGTCTCGGGGGGCTGGGGCCCGATCCAGGGATCGAACTCGCGCATCGCCCAACCGGTCCGGAAACCTCCGACCGGCGGCGCCGTCCGCGGCTCCACCAGGAGCGCGAGCTCCGCGACCGGATCGGCAGCCGGGGGCTGGCTTTCCACAAGCATGAGCTGGGCTCCGCCCCGGCGGAGCGCCTCGGACGTCATCGCCCCCCGGCGAAGCGGCCGCAGTTCGACGTCGATCGCCACCGCCGCCCACTCCGCCTGCATCCCCCGGGCGATCTCGGCGCCCACGCCGTCGGCGGCGTAGACCATGACCACGTGCATCGAGCGGCCCTGCCGGCCGCGCGCGAGCCATTCGCGTACGGCGCCCGCGTCCTGGCGCGGCAGGTCGATGGCCCCGCCGCCGGTGAGCCATGTCTCGGGCTCCGCCGCCCTCCCCCCCAGCGTGGCGAGGATGTCAGGCCGATTGAGACCGTGCGCCAGGGCGCGGCGGACCTCGATCCGCCGTGTCGGCGGCAGATCGGCGCGCAGGATGAGCCAGAGCCGTCGCGACGGGCGGGCGGGTCGGATGGCCTCGCGGTACCCGGCTGGGAGCGTCTGGGCCAGCATCCCTGGGGGCACGGGCCAGACCAGATCGGCGCGGCCGGCGCGGAGCGCCGAGCGTGCCCTCGCGGGGGTCGCCGCGAACTCCACCCGGACGGTATCCGGGCCCTCGGCCTCCGAGCGGCGCGCGAGGACGAGCCGGCGTCCGGGCTGGCGCGAGACCACCCGGTAGGCTCCAATGCCCCCACCCCACCCGCCGGAGGAAGCGTCCGGCGCCCATGCCGTGGACGCCCCGGCGAGGGCGAGCTTCTGGAGCAGCGTCGGGTCCGGGCGAGTGAGCCGCAGCACGAGCGTCTGATCGTCCGGCGTGGCGATACCCAGCGGCGGCAACGGTCGCCCTGGCCGGGCCCGGTCCACACCCACGATGGGCGAGAGCAGCCAGGCATAGGTCGAGTGGTCCACCCGGTTGAGGCCGGCCTCGATCGCCCGCCGGAAGTCGGCGCTCGTGCACGCCTTGCCGTCGTCGAAACGAAGCCCCGGCCGCAGATGGAACGTGTAAGCGAGTCCATTCGGGGTGACCTCCCAGCTCCGCGCCGCGGCCTGCACGATGTGGCCGGTGCTGTCCTCGGCGACCAGCCCCTGGCCGAGTAGCCGCTCGAGCGCGGAGCGCACGGGGTCGGCGGGTCCGGTCGGGTCGAACCGGGGCTCCGACTGTCCAACGAGCCAGGTCACGGTGGTGCGCTGCGGGGCTCGCGGGCCGCAACCCGAGGCGAGCGCGACGAGCGCCATGGCCACGACCAGCAGCGGATCCGTGTGACGGCGGGGCATCTCGCGGGCGGACATGAGGGGAGGCAGTCTAATGACCACCCCGACCGCGGGCAACCCGCCGCGGCGTTGTCCGCCCTCAAGGTCGCGTGCTAGCGTGCCGGGCATGAGCCCCCGAGGTCCTGACGCGCGCCTCGCGCGCGTGCGCGAGGGGATCGCCGGAGCGGCGGCCGACTGGCTGCTGGTTCCCGCGTCGGCAGATTTCCGCTGGTTGACCGGGGGTCGCGCCCGCGCGACGGAGCGCCTGGTCCTGTTCGCGCTGCCGCGCGCCGGCGAGCCATGGTGTCTGGTCCCGCGTCTGGAAGCCGACGCGTTGGCGGCCGAGTGCCCGTGGCTGGACCTCGAGATCTGGGAGGAGCACGAGGATCCGCTTGCCCGACTCGCCGGCCGCATCCAGCTCGACCGCGGCCCCGCGCTCCTGCTGGGCGAGGGATTCCGCACCGGACCGTTGCTCGCGCTCGCGGGTCGCGCCCCGAGCCGCCCCGCGGGGCCGGTGCTCGGCCCCCTGCGCGCCAGCAAGGACGCCGGGGAGCTGGACGCGCTGCGCACCGCCGGGGCGAACGCCGACCGCGTCATGGCCGAGTCGTCCGCGATCCTTCGCGCGGGGACGACCGAGCGCGAGATCGAGCGCTTCATCCTCGAGCGCTTCGACGCGCTCGGCGATCACGACGCGTGGGCGATCGTCGCCGCCGGTCCGAACACGGCGTTCCCGCATCACATGACGTCGGCCCGGCCGCTCGCCC
The DNA here is from genome assembly GCA_046716125.1 of Candidatus Eiseniibacteriota bacterium. GTDB lineage: Bacteria > Eisenbacteria > RBG-16-71-46 > RBG-16-71-46 > RBG-16-71-46 > WS-11. Next base: position 4,228 of record JBKJXJ010000042.1, on the reverse strand, counting down.
AGGGCGAGCCCGTGATGCTGGATCTGGGCGCCTTCCACGAGGGCTACGGCTCGGACATCACACGCACCTTCTGGCTGGGATCGCCGCCGCCGGATCTCGATCGCGTCTACCGGATCGTGAACGAGGCGCGCGCGGCCGGCATCGCCGCGGTGCGGCCGGGCGTGCCCGCCGCCTCGGTGGACGCGGCCGCGCGGCGGGTCATCGAGCGGGCCGGATACGGACCCAACTTCGTCCACCGCACCGGACACGGGGTCGGCCTCGAGATCCACGAGCCTCCGTATCTGACCGCGGGCAACAAGACGCCGCTCGCCGCCGGCATGGTGCACAGCGTCGAGCCCGGCATCTACCTGCCGGGCCGTTTCGGCGTGCGGCTCGAAGACCTGGTCGTGGTCGAGCCGGGTGGCGCGCGACGACTGAACGACGCGCCGTTCTCCCCGGCCATCGACGGGACGGCGCCGCGCGCATCCACGCCCCAACCGGTGGCCGGGTGAGCCGGACGGCAGGCGCGGCGGGCCGCGCGCCTGCGGCGGGTCCCGAGGCGTCGGGCGCCGGATCCCGCGCCACGATCGTTGAGATCCTCGCCGGCCTCAACGATGACCAGCTCGCCGCGGTCACGCACGGCGAGGGCCCGCTCCTGATCGTCGCCGGCGCCGGCACCGGCAAGACCGCGGTCATCACCCGACGCATCGCCTGGCTCATCGCCGGCAAGCGCGCGCGGCCCGAGGAGATCCTCGCCCTCACCTTCACCGACAAGGCCGCGACCGAGATGGAGTCGCGCGTGGATGTGCTGGTGCCCTACGGGATGGTGGGCGCCACGATCGCCACGTTCCACGCGTTCTGCGACCGGCTGGTGCGCGAGCACGCGGTCGAGCTGGGCATCACCTCGCAGCTCAAGGTGGGCACACGTGCCGACATGCTGGTCTTCCTGCGCGAGCGCATCTTCGACCTCGGCCTCAAGCGCTACCTGCCGCTCGGGCGTCCCGACGAGCATCTCGATGCGCTGCTCTCGGTGTTCGACCGCGCGCGCGACGAGGACATCTCCCCCGAGCGCTACCACGACTTCGCCGGCCGGCTGGCCGCGGAGGCGGGCGACGACCCGGCGCTGCGCGACCGGGCCGAAGCCGAGCTCGAGAAGGCGGGCGCCTACGCCGCCTATCAGCGGCTCCTGCTCGAGAGCGGACGGGTGGACTTCGGATCGCAGATCGGCCTCGCGCTCCGGCTGCTGCGCGAGCGGCCGCACGTGAGGCGCGAGATCCAGGAGACCTTCCGATGGGTCCTGGTGGACGAGTTCCAGGACACGAACCACGTCCAGTTCGAGCTGGTGAAGCTGCTGGCGGGGGGCCGCCGCAACCTGACGGTGGTGGGCGACGACGACCAGAGCATCTACCGCTTCCGCGGCGCCAAGGTCGAGAACCTGCTCGGGTTCCTCGACGCCTTCCCCGGCGCCGGGACCGTGTTGCTGCGACGGAACTACCGCTCCGGCCAGCGCATCCTTGACCTCGCCCATCGGACGGTGAGGTTCAACGACCCGGAACGGCTCGAGGCGCGCGACCCCGAGCGGTTCGACAAGCGTCTCATCGCCGACCGGGCGATCGACGGCGCGGTCGAGCACTGGCCGTTGCCCGGGATGACCGACGAGGCCGAGGCGGTGGCCGCCGACATCGCCGCGGCGACGGCGGACGGCGCCCGCGCGGCACGCGAGTTCGCCGTGCTGGCACGCACGCATGCCCAGCTCGATCCGGTCGCCGCCGCGCTCAAGGCGCGCGGTATCCGGTTCCAGCGGGCGAACCAGCGCGGGCTCTACCGGCGGCCCGAGGTCATGCTGTGTCTGAACGTGCTGCGCACCATCGCCGATCCCGACGACGGGATCGCCGCCTACGGCGTGCTCGGCGACCCGCTGTTCGAGCTGGACGCCGCCGACCTGGCGCGGCTCGCCGCCGAGGCGAAGCGCCGCAACCGGAGCCTGCTGGCGCTGGCGACCGCGGCCGGGAACGACGCGGGCTCGGCGTTCTCGCCGCGATCGCGGGAGAGCGTCCGGCGCTTCGCGGACCTGCACGCGCGGCTCACCGCGAGCGCCGCGCGGCGGCCCACCTCGGAGGTGCTCTACGAGTTCGTGAGCGAGAGCGGGCTGCTCGCGCGACTGTCGCGGGAGGAGAGCGCCGAGGCCGCCGAGCAGGTTCAGAACCTCAACCGCCTGTTCGGCATCGTCAACCGCGTGGGGCCGCTGCTCAAGAGCGATCGGGTGCGGTTCTTCATGGAGCACCTCGACCTCCTGATCGAGGCCGGCGACGACCCGCAGGCGGCGGTCCTCGATCTCGAGGAGGACGCGGTCCAGCTCCTGACCGCCCACAACGCGAAGGGGCTCGAGTTCCCCGTGGTCTATATGGTGCAGCTGGTCGAGGGGCGTTTCCCGCTCCAGCGCCGCGGCGAGCCGCTCCCGTTCCCGCCCGAGCTGCACCACGGCGGCGACCCGAAAGCCGAGCACGAGCGCGAGGAACGGCGGCTGTTCTACGTGGGCATGACCCGGGCGCGCGACCGGCTGATCATGACCCATGCCGGGGACTACGGTGGCAAGCGCACGAAGAAGCCCAGCAAGTTCCTGGTCGAGGCACTCGAGCTGCCGAGCCCGCCCAAGTCGAGGAAGAACGTGTCGGCGCTCGAGTCCATCGCGCGCTACGCCCCTGTGGCCGAACCGCCGCCCGCCGAGGTCGTGCCGATCCCGGCCGACCGCCCGCTCGAGCTGTCGCACGGGCAGATCGACGACTGGATCACCTGCCCGCTCAAGTACCGGTACGCCCACGTCGTGCAGGTGCCGCTCGGCAGCGACCCGCGCGCGATGTACGGCATCGCGATGCACCATGCCATCCGCGTGTTCCACCAGCATCGAATGCGCAGCCACCCGATCACCGCCGACGACGTGGTGCGCGTGTTCGAGGAGGCGTGGTCGAGCGAGGGGTTCTTCTCGCGCGAGCACGAGGAGCGACGGCTCGACGAGGGCCGCGCCGCCCTGCGTCGCTTCGTCGAGCGCGAGATCGCCTCGCGCCGGCTGCCGCTCGCGATCGAGATGGATTTCAGATTCCGGCTCGGCAACGACGTCGTGGTCGGGCGCTGGGATCGGATCGACGAGGTCGAAGGCGAGATCGTTCTGGTGGACTACAAGACCGCCGACATCGCGGACGACGCGAAAGCCGACGAGCGGGCGGTGAAGAGCCTGAAAGAGGACCAACTCGGCCTGTACGCGCTGGCCTACATGGAGACGCGGCAGGCCATGCCCGCACGGGTCCAGTTGCACTTCGTGGACTCGGGGCTCATCGGCGAGGCTCAGGTCGAAGCGAAGCACCTCGAGGTCGCGCGCGAGCGGGTGATGGAGGCGGCCGCCGGCATCCGCGCCGCGCAGTTCCCGCCCGATCCTGACCAGCGCAAATGCGGCTACTGCCCGTACTCGCGCTTCTGCGTGTACAGCGCGGCGCGCGGGACCGGATGAACGCCCCACCGTCCGCGCGCGGGTTGCAGGAGGCGGCGGTCACGTTCGCGCGCGCAGCCGGCGTGGTGCTGCTCGAGGGATACGGCCGCGCGCATCGGCCCGAGCGCAAGGGCCGGATCGATCTGGTCACCGAGTACGACCGGCGCGCGGAGCGGCTGTTGCTCAACGCCATCGCCGGGCGCTTCCCCGGGCACGCGGTCCTGGCGGAGGAATCGGGCGCGTCGGCGCCCGCCGCCCTCCCGCCCGCGGTGCGCTGGATCATCGACCCGCTCGACGGCACCACCAACTTCGCCCACAACTATCCGTTCTTCTGCGTGTCGGTGGCCGCCGAGGTCGCGGGCGCGCTCACGGCCGGCGCGGTCTACGATCCGGTGCGCGACGAGATGTTCACCGCCGCGGCCGACGAAGGCGCGACCCTGAACGGGACGCGGCTCCACGTCTCGGACATCGAGCGGGTCGAGGACGCCCTCCTCGTGACCGGCTTCCCCTACGACGTGCGGGAACATCCCGAGCGAAGCCTGCCGCTGTTCGAGGCGTTCCTCATGCGCGCCCAGGGGATCCGCCGCGACGGCTCGGCGGCGCTCAACCTGTGCTACCTCGCGGCCGGGCGCTTCGACGGATTCTGGGAGGGCCACCTCGCGCCCTGGGACATGGCGGCTGGAGTCCTCATCGTGCGCGAGGCGGGCGGCCTCGTGACCGACTACGAAGGAGGCGCGTTCCGGCTCGAGCGGCCGGAGATCCTCG
>JBKJXJ010000041.1:0-10516 GCA_046716125.1 Candidatus Eiseniibacteriota bacterium | reverse complement strand
GGTCCACCTGGACATCCCGGTTGGCCGACGTCACGCGGTCGAGCAGCTCGTATGCGAAGCCGGCGCTCAGGTCGCCGAAGAACGCGACCGGGCCGCGCATGCCGAGCGCGGCGCAGGCATCGGCCATGATGGCGCCGAAGGCGCGAGCGGGGTGACCCTCGCGATCGATCAGCGTGTTGAGGCGGTGCTGCGGAAAGGTCGAGATCTCGCAGCCGACCATCGTCGCCTGGTCACGCTCCATCGGGTCGTGGATGAGATGCGCCTGCCCGTCCGGCGTGCGCAGGTACATCCCGACGTGGATCTTCTGGCCGGTGGCGTAGTAGAAGGCCGGGCTGTAGCGGTCGTAGGCGAACACGACCATGCCGGCGAGGCCGCGCTCCTGCATGAGACGGTCAAGGTCCTGGCGCACGATCCCTCCTGCCGCGTTTCACGAAACGGCGCATCCAGAGCGGGCTTTGATGCTAGACCATCGCGGGGCGCGGGAGAAGCGCTGAGAAGCCCTCGTCCCTCAGAGATCGGCGACCTCCCGGCGGGCCCGCTCGAGCAGGTCACTGACGTTTAGTTCGGCTGCCCAGCGATCGAGATAAGTCTCGTCGAGTTGACCACGCATGGCCGCCAGCACCGACAGCACGTCCTGCCACTGGCGGTCCGATACCTCACCCCCGCGTCGGTACCAGGCCAACTTCCTCAGGATGGTGTCTTCGGGGCTCTTGATGAGCACCGTGCGGGTACGGTCCGGACCGACGACCAGCCGCAGGGAGCGTCGCAGCTCCTCCGAGTCGAAGGGATCCTGCCCCTTGATGAAGAAGTCGATCTTGAACGAAGTCGGGACGTGGATCGCGTTGAATGTGCCGTTTCCGGACAGCGCCTCCACTATCGCGGACCGGCTGATGTAGAACTCCGGTTCGAGGGCGACGGCCAACTCGTCCAACTGCCCGGGTCCGGGATCAATGACGACATCCACGTCCGCCGACGCGCGGTACATGCCGTGGGCGGAGCTCGCCACCGATCCCCCGACATGATAGGGGATGCCGATCCTCTCGAGGATCCCGGCAATGTGGAGGATGAACTCCGTCGGCAGGGTCACGAGGTGTCGCACGAGGTGCGGGACCGCCGATGCTTGAGCACGCACGCCGCGAGCTGCCGACCAAGCACCAGCTCGGAGAACAGCACATCCAGCTCCACGTCGGAGGCGTTTGGGTTTCGCCTCTTCAAGCCCTCTCGGGCGATTGTCTGAGCGAGCCGGGTGAGGTCGTCCATCAGCGCCAGGCGATGCGCGGGAGCGATCAGGCGCAACGCAGCGAATTGCACGCGGAGCGCCTCACGCGAGGTGTCGCTGATGGATGGAGGCTGGTGTTGGGGCTCGATCACGATCACCTCGCAGGAGGGGGCGGCCATCAAGGCCGAAGTTGCCGGTCGAGCTTACTTCAGCGGGGGCGGACGCCGAAGCCCTGCGAGTCAGCCGGAAGTGCTCCGCCGACCGGGTTACGCTTCCCATGCCCGGGAGGTGCTGCGCCGCTCGCCCCCGAGGAGCCGCATGCCGATGAGGCCGAACGCGAACCCGCCGATGTGCGCCCACCACGCCACGCCCCCGCCGCTGCCGAAGCCGAGCGACAGGAACCCGCTGAAGAACTGCATGACGAACCACAGTCCCAGCACCAGCACGGCCGGCAGCGCCAGAACCTGGAAAAACGGGAACAGCGGCACGAGGGTCACGACGCGAGCGCGCGGGAACGCCACGAGGTAGGCCCCCAGCACCCCGGCGATCGCCCCGCTCGCGCCCACGGTGGGCGCGCCCGAGTTGGGGTTGAGGGCGTAGTGGAGGAGGGCGGCGACGACGCCCGAGACGAGGTAGAAGAGGAGGAAGCGCCCTCGGCCCAGGCGGTCCTCGACGTTGTCGCCGAAGATCCACAGGTACCACATGTTCCCGACCAGGTGGAGCCAGCCGCCGTGGAGGAACATCGACGTGATCAGCGTCAACCCGGGGCCGACGATCGACTCCTTGCCATACCCCACCGCGAGGGTGATGCGCGCGGGGACCATGCCCCACTCGTACACGAACGGCCCCAGCCCCGCGCCCATCATCAACTGGGAGACGAACGCGGCCGCGTTGAGGACGATCAGCACCCGGGTGATGACCGGCGCGGCGTGCGGCTTGTTCTCGTCTCGGAGCGGGAACATGGTCGGGCTCGGGTAGGGCTGATGCTGGTGGGAAGGAGGCGGGCAGGACGTACGAACTCACGACCGCCCGCGGTTGACGGCCCGCCCGACGCGCGGTTATGTTCGACACGCGGGAAACTGCGATGGATCCGATGCGCCCCCCGCCGCATCTTAAGGGGCGCTTTGACACATACTACGGGCGGAACGGGGGGTGTTTCCATGTCTAACGCGGTTCCCGTCAGTGACGAGACCTTCGATGCCGAGGTACTGAAGTCGCAGGTTCCGGTGCTGGTGGACTTCTGGGCGGCGTGGTGCGGACCGTGCCGGGCGATCGCCCCGGCGGTGGACGAGATCGCCGCCGAGTATGCCGGCAAGCTCAAGGTGGTCAAGCTGGACGTGGACCAGTTCGGCGACGTCTCGGGCCGCTACGGTGTGATGGGGATCCCCACCCTGCTGGTCTTCAAGGGCGGCGAGGTGGTGGAGAAGATGGTGGGGGCCTACCCCAAGGCGGTCATGATCTCGAAGATCACGCCCCACCTGAACTAGGGATCAGCCCGGGCTCCCGCGCTCCGAGGCCCGCACGCAGCACTCGGCCCGCGTCTCGCGACGCGGGCCGATGTGCTGATGGGGGTGGGGCGTCGCGAGCGTCAACCCATCACGGGAAGATGCTCATCTTCTTCTGGTCACGGAACGTGCCTGCCTCCAGGCGGTAGAGGTAGATGCCGGGCTTCACCCGGACCCCAGTCGCGTCCCTCCGGTCCCATGACATCGTGTGGAATCCCGCCGGGAACGTCCCCTCCGCCACTGTCGCGATTCGGCGACCTTGCAGGTCGAACACCTCAAGCCGCACGGGCGTGGCGACGGGAAGCTCGAAGCGAATCTCGGTGGAGAGCGAGAACGGGTTGGGCTGATTCTGCCGGAGCGCGATCGTGGTCGGCAGCCTGGGGGTGGTCTCCTTCGCTTCGGGCCGGGCGAACGCCGGCGTGGACACCTCGCTCCCCGGCGGTCCCACGAGCAGGAACCAATCCGGCGCGGCGGGAGCTTCATCGGCGACCGTCTGGTAGGTGAGGACCAGCGTGTCTCCCGAACTCACGTCGAGAGTTGCAGTCCCGGTCCCGTCGAACGTCCCTTCCAAGGCCCCCAGGCGCGAGTGCTTGGCCGTGACGAGGCTTGCCAGGGCGTCGGAGCGATCGATCTCGACCGAGTTCCACGCCTGTCGCACCCCATAGGGTCCGAAGAAGACGATCCGACCCGGCCGGCGGAAGGTGCGGACCCCGAACCGCCAGGCCGCGTCGGTGGCCATGATCCGAGAGCGGTCGGACCACCTGCCGGATTTGTCCCGGGCCTGGAACAGCACGCTCACCGAATCGTTCGCCCCGAGAGCAGCCGCCTCCTCCACGCCGAGCTGGCGCAGGGACCACACGGGGGCGCCCTGATTGAGTCCCATCTCCACCGTGAGCGCAGGGACCGAACCATTGTTTTCGCCGAGACCACGCCCCGCCACTACGGGCGCGCGCTCTTGGGCGTGGAACTCGCCTCCCCCACCCCCGCAAAGCGTTGAGGCTGAGAACACGTTGCTGATCGCCGACCAGTTCCCGTTCGCGTCTTTGGTCTTGATCGCGAACCAGTACGGAAGGCACGCGGTCAGTCCGCTCACAGTTGTTTGCTCGGACGACCCGGGGGCGGCGGGCGCCGGGACCGTCCACCGAGTGGCGATGGACCAAGTGTTGTCGTTGACGATGAACGGCGCGAATCGTAGATCGTACTCGACCCCCTGGAAACTCCCCTGACCGGGAGCCGACCACGTCAGCCATGCCTGCGTGTCGCCGATGACGTCGGAGTTGAGATCGGCGACCGCATTGAGCGCCACGGTCAGCCTGATCACCCGGCTGTCCACGCCACCGGAGGCGTCGAAGGCGCGGACCACCGCGAAGTGCTTGCTGCCCTGCGGTCCGGGGCTCGCCCAGGTGAACGACCGCGTGCTCGGGTTGAACGAGGAGCCGGGCGGCCAGTAGAGGGCGGGCATGTCGTAGCTGAGTGACTCGCCGTTCGGGTCCGTGGCGGTGGTGAACATCTGGAACGCCTGGCTGGGATTCACCACGGGATCGCCCAGCCCATGAAGCTGCGGCGGCTGGTTGTAGCTGATCTGGCCCACGAACAGGTCGCGGTCGGCTGGGACGTTGTTGGCGGTGTTCTGGTTCGAACTGTAGGCGACGCGGAGACCGTTCGGCGACCAGCGCGGGTTGTAGAACTCGGCGCCGGTGCGGTAGAAGCGGCCCCTTGTGTCGGTCGCAGCGACGTCGCGAAGGACGAGGCGGCGGAACGAAACTGGAGAGAACTGTGGGTTGTTTATCGACCCGGCGTTTCCGCTTTGCTCGGCCGCGAAGCGATTTGTACCGTTCAGGTGGAAATCGAAGCTGGTAACCTTGGTCAGCATTTCGGGATGGGCAACCACCGCGCCGTTGTCGCGAGAGACCGCGTAAAGGCTGTCGTTGCGCGTGAAGTAGATCAGCCACCCGTCGGGCGACCAGCGCACCGACTTGATCTCGGCCGCGCCGCCCGGGTAGACCAGCGGCACGTCGCCGGTGCCGTCCAGATCGATCCGGCGCAGTTGCCAGCGTTCGGAGTACGTCGAGCCGTCGAAGTACCAGTAGAGACGAGCGTAGGCCACCGCCTGCCCGTTGGGTTGGAACGCGGGCGAATAGTCGGTGACAGTCGCCCCGCTGGTGAGCTCGCGCGGGGCGGTCGGGGCTCCAGTGCTGTATACCCAGATGTGGCGATCCGTGGACGGCCCTGCGGCCGGTGGCTGCGACAGCACCATCCAGTCACCACGCGGCGACCAATCGGCGTGGCTCTGCGCCTCCGTCCCTGATGCGAGTGGGACTGCCGGAGAGCCATCGAGCCGCTGACGGTAGATGCGCGACTCGCCGGTCGACGTTACGAATCGCGTGAACGCGATCTCGTCGCTGGCTGGCGACCAGGTTGGGCAATCCGTAAGTATCAGCGGATCCTGCTGCAGCCCGCGAGGGTTTGGAAGCGTGTCGTCCGGCGCCCCGCGCAGGGCGAGGCCGACGCGGTACGGGAGCCGGAACGGGCTGGTGACGCCGTCCCACCCAAGGCTCGTCACCTCGAGGGCACGGCTCGGTCCGTCCCCCAGGGTGATCACGACCACGGCGGCCTTGTACGAAAGGCCAAAGGATGGGACAACGAACACGAGCTCCGCAGGAAGGCTGTCCGCGTCAACCCACTTGGGCTCCAAGGCGAGTTGCGCCCACTGCGGATTCTGCCACTGCGGGCTCTCGATCGGGTCGGGCGCCCGGTGGGTGTAGGCGACTACGGAGGCCATCAGCCGGCCGTCGAATTGAAGCTGCTGGCCCAGATACGGCGTTCTGTTGCGGAAGATCGAGTCCGTGGACACCGTGATCACGAGGTCGCGCGGCGTGGTGCCGAGCGAGGCCGTGTCCGCTCGGATTACCCAGTACTCGGATCCGGTTGGCTTGAGTCTCAGGGGATGCCACCCGCCGCGGAATTCGCGCTTGACCCGCAAGTTCATCTCCTGCGACGCGTGAGCGGCCGTCAGGGTGACGACGGGCGGAATCGCGACCACGTCGTCCTCGTTGCAGCCGTCCGTCGCATTCCACGCATTGAAGGTCTTGGCCGGCGTGAACCCGAACTGCGGCGGGTATCCGTACTGTCCCTCGGTACCGGGAAGGTCCGACCGGTTCACGTAGTTCGCGACCCGCCATGTATGGTGGAGCAACTGCATGCGATCGTATTTCGGCAGGGGTTGGCCGCCCGCGCGGAAGTAGTTCTTCCCCACGCAGGTGCCGCAGCTGTCGTCGCCGAGGAGTTCGACCAGCTTCCCCCAGTGACGAGTCACGAGGCCCGGGTAGCCCTCGGCGTCGAGCGGCACCGTGTTTCGTGACCATCTGCGCAGCAGATCGTCATTGAGTCCGGTGGCCGTGGCCGTCGTGTCCACGCCGCGGAAGTTGTAGGCGAGATAGCCCGTGAAGAGACTGCGTCCGTGGTCATTCGATGAAAAGGCATCGCGCGGGTTGAGGCAACAGTTGAAGCAACTCGTCACATGGCGGTACAGCAATGGCCACGTATACGGGACTTCGAACACCGCGGGGGCATTGCCCTTGGGGTGGCCGCAGAGGGCCTCCGAGGCGTCGCCGAACATCTCGTCGATCATGTGTCCACCGCCCGGTATCGGATTGAGCGCGTGTTCGAACTCGTGAAGGAAGCCCGTGGAGGTCACCGCGTCGGGATTCGTCCAGCCGGCTCCGGAGAGATCGATGTGGGTGCCGATCTGAGGACCACCGGCGGCGAGCGAGTTATTGCGCTTGATGTCGGTCAGGGAGGGGTTCGCGGCATTGAACGCGTGCCCGGTGCTGGTGTCCTCGTAGGCCTCGTCAAACAACGAGGGCCAGCGGGCCGGGCCGCCGGCCAGAAAGTACGTGTCGACGTGCGACTTGTCGATGTAGTTGTAGCCGGCGGTCGCGCGCGCGAGGACCATGGAGGTCGAGTCGGTAGGATCGGTGGGGTTGTACGTGGCGCCGTTCGTGCTGAAGTAGTTGTAGGTGAGATGGAGCTTGGAGAGCGCCGCGCCGAAGGGATTGCGGCCAGTCTGGGTTACCAGGGTAGATGCCATGTTGTTGAGCGTGTTCCGGGCGTCCAAGCTGAGGCCCCCCGGATACGAGGCTCCCCACATGAACTCCAGGTCGCGCCAAGTAAAGTGGACCCCCTTCGTGCCTGGCCGGTAGACGTGGAACTGGCCGACGACGATTGATGTCGAAGACGTGGAGTCGGTCGTGCATTGAAACGTGTCGCCGCTGGCCGGAGGCTTAGTCGGCAAGGCGAGCGATGAGAGAACGGCCAGCGAGACGAGCCACCAACGCGGACGCGGCATGGCACACCTCCGGGGAACGGGAGCTGAGTGCCTGCGGCAGGCGGCCGTCGGACTTGGATGGCGACCAGTCGGACGATGCCGGCCGTTGAGTTCGCCGGTCGCTGGGAGGGTCGGGGCTCGGCGGGAGGTTGCGGCCTCGGAGCGACCTGGCGGACGCGCCGAACTATGCCTCGCCGCGGGGGGGGGGCTGTCAAGTACAATACGTGACGATCTCTCCCGTCCGCAAGGACCGCGGGTTGCCTGGCTCACCTGGCCAACTGCGCGAGGTCCAGCAGCGGGAACCAATGAGACCCTCCATGGCGCGAAGGTCGCCGAGACCCAACATGTGCTTCGCGGCCGCCATTGCTCTGGCGGCCGCGGCGGCGCCTGCGCTCGCGCTGCCTCCCGGTCGCGCCTGGACCCCGATTGACCGGTACGTGGGTCCCGGGCACACGTGGTTCGCGTCGGATTGGTTGAACACCGATACGACGGGAAACCCGATCGTCATGGGACACGCCATCGGCGGGATCGGAAAGGAGACTCAGGCGCTGCGGTGGGCCGATTCCCTCTGGACCGTGAGCTGGGCCGGGGGGTTTGCGATGAGTTTCTCATGGCCGATCCTCTCGCCTCCGGGGACCCACTACTTGCTGTGGAAGGGGATCCAGGGTTACGAGACGCCAACCGGCATCCAGGTGCACCTGGTCATGACCCAGTTCTTCGGCGACCACATCGCGGAACTCGACACGCTGGGCCTGTTCTACGCCGGGAACTGGGCGTACAGCGCCGCGGCCGCCCGCCAGCGTCGCTGGGTCGCGGTCAGCAATCGCGAGGACCTGCGCTTGTTCTATTCCGACGCCCCCCGCGCGTGGAACGAGGTCGAGATCTCCGGGTCCGGAGACCGAGGCGTCGGCACCGCTACGCTGGACGACTCGACGGTTGCCGTCGCTTGGGCAGGCCTCGGCGAGGGACTCCTGTGGGGCGTGCTTCGGAGTAAGAGCTGGGCCAATGGGACCCTGCTGGACGCCCCGAACTCCTTGGCGAATACCCCACGATTCCGGCGCCGACCCAGCGGGGGGCACTGGCTGGCGTGGGGGACGGAGGCGGATGAGCATATAGGTCACCTGCCGATCCGCACGTTCCGGAATGGAGTCTGGAGCCCCGCTGAGAGCCTGCTCTGCGCCGGTCTGCCAAACGGTTTCTGGACCAGCAATCCTGACCTGAGCCGCGACGACGGGGAGTACCCGGCGGTGGTCTGGGTCGCATACGATGCGACTGGCACCGGTCGCGAGAACCTCTGCGTCTGCATGCCCACCGACTCGGGGTTCACCGTGGCCGACAACCTGCCGTATACCGGCCTGCCCACCATCGCGCGCGACCGCGACGGGGACGTGTGGGTCGCCTGGTGGGACCTGTTCATCGGCATGTTCTGGCTTCACACCTACAACCGCGCCACCGCGGAGGACGTGCGCATCGAGGGGCACGGCCGCAATCGCCGGGTCGCCTGGACGCTCTCCGAGCCCGCGCCCGAGACCTGGTGGGCGGTGCTGCGCGCGCGCGGCCGGGAAGACTTCGAGTCGGTCGCACGCGTCCGTGCCGGCCCCGCGCTCGACATGAGCTGGACCGACTCCTCGCCCCCGGCCGGACTGCTGCGCTACAAGATCCGTCGCGAGAGCGTGGACACGCGCTACCGCTGGGAGAGCCGGGTCGTACGCACGCCGGAGAAGAGCAAGGGCCTCACATTGCGAGTCCCCTCGCCGCTCCCCATCTCGCGCTCGGGCGAGCTCCATCTCGCCAATGCGGTCGCGGGCCCGCTGGAACTTCGCCTCTACGATCTCCAGGGGCGCGTGGTCTACGAGTTCCAGGGGAGCGCCAGCGGCTCGGGGGAGGACACCGTGCGTTTCGACCTGGGACTGGCCGCTCGGCCGCTCGGCAACGGCATCTACTTTGCGGCCATCCGCGACGCAGCGGGGGAATCGAGCGCGGCGGTCAAGCTCGTGATCCTGAGGTAGCACGCTACCTCGTTCGACCCGTTCGACCCATGCGACTCGTGGGGCCGGGCAATCCCGCCCCGGCACCTCCCGCGCCACCCCCCCCGCCCCTACTTCTTCGGCTTGAACTCCAGCGACGCCGAGTTGATGCAGTAGCGCATCCCGGTCGGCTTCGGGCCGTCGTCGAACCGGTGTCCGAGGTGTCCGCCGCAGCGGGCGCACTCGATCTCGACCCGTTCCATGCCCAGCGTCCGGTCCACCACTTCGCTGATGTGGTCCTTCGCAAGGGGCGCCCAGTAGCTGGGCCAGCCGGAGCCCGACTCAAACTTGGTGTCGGAGCGGAACAGTTCGAGTCCGCATCCGGCGCAACGGTAGATGCCGTCGGCGTGATGGTCCCAGTATTTGCCGGTGAAGGCGCGCTCGGTGCCTTCCCCACGCAGCACGCGGTACTGCTCGGGCGTGAGCAGGCGCTTCCACTCGTCTTCGCTCCTCGTGATCTTCTCGACGCCGCGCCTGGTCTTCGCGGGCTGGGTCTTCGCGGATTCGGCGTCGCCTGCCGGCGGCATCCCGGCGACGCCGAGGGCGAGTGCCAGGGTCATGACGAGGGTCCTGCCGTTCATCGGTCCGTTCCTTTCGCAAGAGAGAGACGCGGCGGGCCGGGCGCATCCGACGGGCTGCCCTTCCACATCCCGAAGGCTCCCCGCCCGACCCGGCCGTGCAGCCCTTCTACGGAGCGGGTCGCGCCGTGGGATGAGGATTCTCGCACATGGCTGTTCGGGCTTCGTCAAGCCTGCGGCGGGGCGCTCATCCGCCGCCCCGCTCAGCCCGCGTGCGTCCGCGTAGAACGGGACCTTCGCTCCACCGCCGCCGGCTCGGCGTCCGCCGTTCGCAGCCGCGCGAGCGTCATCAGCACCCGCGGCATCGCCTCCGCCACGTCACCCGCCGCCAATCCGTGTTGGCCTTTCTCGCCCGCGACGACGTCGCCCGCCATGCCGTGAGCGTAGACCGCCAACCGCGCGGTATCATAGGGTGCGAGCCCCTGCGCGATGAGCGCCGCGATCGCGCCGGTCAGCACGTCGCCCATTCCAGCGGTTGCCATCCCGGGGTTCCCGGTCGGGTTGACCGTCGTGCGCCCGTCGGGCGCTGCGATCACCGTCGGCGCGCCCTTGAGCACGACCACGACTTGCCAGCGCTCGGCCCACTCGCGCGTGGCGTCGATCCGGTTCGCCTCGAGGGCTTCGGCCTCGATCCCGGTCAGGCGCCGCATCTCGCCCAGGTGCGGGGTCAGGACGAGCGGCGCGCGCGCCCTCGTGAGCGCCTCGGTGTGCCCCTCGAAGGCATTGAGCCCGTCGGCGTCGATTACCAGCGGGCGCTCGCACTCGGCCAGCACGCGCCGCGCGAGTTCCATGGCTTCGCGGTGGCGCGAGAGCCCCGATCCCAGGGCGATGGCATCCGCCTCGCCGGCGCGGGCGAGCAG
>JBKJXJ010000040.1:0-18074 GCA_046716125.1 Candidatus Eiseniibacteriota bacterium | reverse complement strand
CCCCCCAAACCCCCCCAACCCACGTCCCCCCCCCCCCCCCCCCGCGGCGGCCCCGGGGGGGGGGGGCGGGCTGCTTCATTTGGAGCGGCGCCGCAGGCGCGACCTGCCCCGAGTTGCACGCCCCGGCCCGCGCCCCTGGCCCGGACTCCTTGGGCCCCAGACCCGGGCGGCGCTCCGTCCATTGACGCGGCGGTGCATGATGCCTCCGTTGGTGGGCGGTGGATCCGGTGCCCCCCGTGACGCGACGCTCAGACGCCGATCCGAATCCGCCGGCTGATCCTTCGCTGCAGGCCCTCATAGCGCGGGAATAGCCTTTCCAGATCCTCGACGTCTTCGACCCAGTGACAGAGCCCCGCGATCACGAAGAGATCGGGAAGTCCGAAGACGGCCGACCAGCCGGTGACGACAAGCGCGACCTCGCCATCCAGGGCGAAGCTCCGGTTGTTCTGATTGTGAGAGCCGATGGTGAAGAACTGGGCGACCCGCGTCCGCGCGGTCGGAGAAAGTCGGCTCATGTAGTCGTCGATCAGCGGGTGGGCAAGCGGAAGCACCGAGTCGGTGAAGTGCCGGTAGTTACGGTACTCACCCTTCGCGAGGGCCTGGTTCTGCAACGCCATCTCGCGAGCGTAGGCCACCAGCACAGGCGCGATGTCCGGGCGCGCGAGCAACCCGTCCCAGGCCTCCCGGGTGGCGAAGTAGTGCGCCTTCAGGTGGAGCTTTGGTGTCTCGAACTTCTGGTCGACCTGGTAAGGACGGTCGAATCCGCTTTGGACCAGCGCACGGACCTCGCCCTTGATCCGGTCGATCGCGAGCGGATGGAACGCGTAAAGGTCTCGTAGCCACGGCGTCGAATCCAGGTTGTCCAGCAGGGCCTGCATCTTGGCCGGAACGTCCCCGACGCTGAGGCGGGAAGCATACAAGCCCACCTTGAGCAGCCCGGCCTGGCCCTCGATCTCGACTTTCAAGAGTTGGGAAGCCACGACCAGTCTCGTGAGATTCTCCTGGGCCCGCGACATCTGCGGGAAGCCTGCGCTGGGCGCATTGTCGATCGCAGGGGCGATGACCAGCGATCGACCTCCCCTGAGCGCGTGGCCCAGCATCACAGCGCCCCAGAAGTGGGAGCCCCAGATCGAGTCGGGCGCCTTGATGACCGAACCGGGCGGCATGAGTGTGCAAAGCGTCGCCTTGAGGACGGTCACGGCCTTGAACGCGAATCCGATCTGGTTGTGAACCTGCATGTCCGAGCCCCAGTCGCCCAGCACCTTGAGACTGTCGGCCACCATGCGATCGTAGTCAGGGTTGCCAGCCTTGGACCTGAGCTCCCAGGGAATCTCGGCTTCGGTGAAGCCCTGGTTCAGCAGGAGCTGGCGGGCGGACGCCTTGAGCGAAAGCACTATCGGGCCCTGGACCATCATGCCGCGGTCTTCCCATCCGGCGCCGATGTAGTGCTCGCCGATGCCCATCCCGGTGTAGAGGGCCATGCCCTTGTAGGGGTCGGTCTCGGTCGCGTCGTAGAACGCGATCTTGCGGTGGTCCCTCATGACGAGATCGGGGAGTCCGATCGGGAACGGCAGGACTTCCCAGCTCCAGAACGATGGATCGGCCGGGCTGGTGACGCTGACGTGCACCTTCACGACGTTCTCGAGCCATCCCTTCTCGAACAGTGGCGCCTGCGCCTGCAGAAGCTGGGAGGCAGCCACCGCCGCTCTCAGTTCCTCCTGGATCCCGTGAATCGAGTCGGCCCAGGCCCGGTGCGAGTCCGGGAGCTTGATCCGGTGATGGAGCGGGTCCTGCAGCAGGTCCAGCCACAGCTTCCCGTGGTTGGCCTGGAAGTACATCTGGTCGATGAAGATGAAGTACTGGGGGACCTTGCCCGCCACATCGTACTGCTGCACCCGGCCGATCAACGCGCGCAGATAACCGTTCACGACCTGCTTGAACGACATCTCGTCAGGTGCGCCATCGGCGTCGTAGCCGCGGAAGTCGTGAAGCCAAAGGATGTGGTAGTCCTCGGTCTCGAGCAGCGTGCGGGTCAGCTCGGCCTGGAACAGTTCGTTGTCCACGTACCAGTGCTTGTTGCCATGTGTGAACTTCTCCCCCGTCGCGCGCTCGACCAGTGCGTTGATCTCGGCCTGATCGTCGTGCTGTCCGAGTTTGAGGGCGAACTGGAACGGCAGCCAGACGAAGCGCGAGTCCCCCCACTGCCGCGAGTTGTACGCCCGGGCCTCTTCCACGATCTCGAGTAGCGAAGAGAAGGTCCAACGCGTGGCTCGGAGCGACTCGCCGGTCAGCCGGGCCTCCCGGCCCAGCCACTCGTAGAACTCGGAGGCGGCCGCGGTACCGAACCCCCTCGTCGAATCGTTCCCCTTCTTCTGACCCAGCAGACGGTTGTACGGAAGCAGCACCTGATCCAGAAGGATCTCACGCGCTTTGTCCGCGACCCTGACCCCGAGCACTGTCGACGCGCCCGGATCGGACGACTTCCCGGAGACCGCGATGGAGAAGGCACGCTCCAGTTCACGGTGATAGGCTTCCACATCCCGCACCGGGGTCCGACGGCCCCCAACGGTGTCTCCTTCGGCGGCCGCCAGGTGGGCCTTCAGCTCACCCATCGCACCAACGAACCGGTCCATCGCCTTGTCCTGATTTCTGTTCCAGTGATCGGTGAACGGGACCGTCATGCGATTGATCCAGAAGCCCAGCTCCCGTGCATGGCCCAGGGCGGTGACCACTTCGGCTTCGGGTTGGTAGTCGACCGACGGGGATCTGCGATCGGAGAGTGTCACCCGGTCCCGCAGTGCCCGCGTGCGACCGAGGAACCTCTGACCGATCGGAAGGCGTATACCGACACCGGCGGAGTGATTTCGGCCCGGCAGGTAGTCGATCCATGCCGACCCGCCACCCACGAAGATCCCACCCCGCTTGAGCGGATGGACGAACGAGAAGTAGAGGTCGAGGTCGTCGTCGCGAACGTTGTAGTCCGCACCCAGGGCCAGTCGCAGCACGGGAGAGAACAGGCCGACCCGCCCGCCCCCGTCGAGGCCGCCGATCACTCCATTGAAGATGCCGCGCTGACCGAGGTAGCCGTCGCCGGTAACGCCGAGCGCCGCGGTCATGGGGTTCATGATGTCCCGGTACACGCCCAGCGAGCCGTAGTACGCGACCTGGGCCTCTCCCGGGCTCCGGTGCGTCCGTCCCGAGAAACCGAACGCCCAGCGCCACGTGGGCGGCATCCCCATGGACACGGTGAATCCACCGCGATTGGGCGGATGAATGTCATGCCCGAACGCAGGACCGGATCCCAGCGAGATCGCGCCGGCGACGATGACCGCGGCGACCGCGCCCCTCCATCGCCCGTCGTTTGACATCGGCCCATTGTACGAACTGTCTCGAGCTTGCGCCATCGCACGATTGGGCCGGGCGTCAGGGCGGGGGTACACTCCGGGGATGGCGTATTCGAGTTCTTGTCCTCGCGACGCGCGCGCTGATCCGCCCCCCCCGGCGCGCGCAGGACGGCAGTCGGTGATGTTCGGGCGCTCCATCGCCCTCGGCCTGGCCCTGCTCGCCGGCGGTTGCGCCACCGCCCAGAACTACCTCGACGCCAGCGGCCCACGCTACATGGGCCACCATGCCGTCGGCACCCCGCCGGGGAGCGATGTCCACGTCGTGACTTACAACATCAAGTACTCCCGGCGCATTTCGGAGGCCATCGACATCTTGCGCACGCAGGCCCCGCTGCGCGACCTCGACGTCCTGGCGCTCCAGGAGATGGACGCGCCGGGCGTACAGGCGATCGCGAAGGCGATGGGTCTCAACTATGTCTACTACCCGGCATCGCGCGGCCCAAAGGACGAGCGCGACATGGGTGAAGCGTTGCTGTCGCCCTGGCCTATCGAGGAGAGCTGGAAGGTTCCGCTGCCGCACGTTACGCGCGTGGTGCACCGCTCGCTCGCGGCCGTGGCGGCCCGCATCCGCATCGACGGCCGCGTCGTGCGCGTGTACTCGGTCCACTTCGGCTCGCCGTATCGCATGAGCGCTGCCGGGCGCCGCGATCAGGCGCGGACCGTGCTCGCGGACGCCCTGGCCAGCACCGACCCGGTCGTCATCGCCGGCGACTTCAACAGCAAGAAGGTGTCTCGCGTCTTCGAACGGGCGGGGTTCATCTGGGTCACCCGTGGCGTGGGCCGCACCATCGGGCCGTTCTCGTTCGACCACATCGTCGCCCGCGGAATGAGACCGGCCGGAAGCGGGGCCGCGGGCGTGGTGCGAGAGGCGAAGGCGGCCAGCGATCACCGGCCGGTGTGGGCACGCCTCTACCTGCGCGACTGAGCGCGCGCGCCCCAGCCACGGTTCGTCGGTGTGTTAGCTTCCCCCGGCGATGCCCTCCCGCCGCCGTTTCCTTCGTAACGCTGCGCTTGGCGCGGCCGGAGTGCTCGCGACGGGCCCATGGCGCTCCGTCCCCTTGTGGGCCGCGCCACGCCAGCCGGTCGCCCAGCCGCGGACGGGCGTCTTTGCGGACCTCCACTTTCATGCCACGCTCCGCGCCACCATTCGCGAGACTCCTCCCGCGCTCGCCTCGCCGCTGCTGAACCCGCTCGCGCAGATGACATTCAACAGGACCGGCGGGAGCTGGGAGGAGTGCCACCGAGCCGGGATCGACCTGGTATGCGCGGTTCACTACAACCCGCTCGACGAGGTCGTTTCGATGGCCGTCGATCCGAGCTTGGACGCGCCGCGCCACACCCATCGGATGCTCGACCTGCTCGAGGCCGAGCTTAACGGCGAGGCTGCCGCCCACGCACGGCTCGCTCGCAACCGGGCCGAGCTGCGCTCGGCACTCGCGGAGCGCGCCACGGGGCGGGACGATCGGGTCATCGTGCTTCACGCGCTCGAGGGTGGCCACGCACTGGGCGGGTCGACGTCATCCCTCGACGCTTTTGCCGCTCGCGGCGTCGCGTTCGTGACCCTCACCCACTTCGTGAACAAGGGGCTGGCCAGCACGGGCAACGCGCTTCCATACTTTCCCGACGCCGGCAGCAACTGGCCGCATCAGGGGCTCACCGATCTGGGACGGGACGTGATCGCCCACATGGAGACGCTGGGCATCCTGCTGGACGTGACCCATGCCAGTTCGACCGCGCTGGTGGACATCTTCAAGACCGCCAGGCGCCCATTCATGGCGAGCCACACGTCGGTGCGGGCGCTGGGCGATCATCCTTATTCGATGCCTGACGAACACCTCCAGGAGATCGCCTGTCGCGGCGGCCTCATCGGCATCGTGCTGTTTCCCTACACGCTCTCCAACTATGCGACCTACGAGCGGGCGCTCGACGGCGGCTCACTCGCCGACGTGGTGCGCACCATGCGCTACCTGGTGAAGATCCTGCGCGGCCACCGCTCGATCGGGATCGGGAGCGACTTCTCGGGATTCATCGCCGGACCCAGGGAGATGAATCGTCTCGGTCAGGTGGACCGCCTGCGCGCGGCACTGATGGACGAGTTCGCCGACGAGGAGCTGGTGTCGGATGTGATGGCGCGCAACGCGACCCGGTTCCTGAGCGACAACTGGGGCCGCGGCTAGCGCGATGCGCGGCGGCCGGCTGATGGTCATGGCGTGGATCGTGTGCGCGGCGGCCACGGCCCCGGCGGCGGCATGGACGGTGGACGAGCATCGCCTGCTCGCCGACAGCGTGTTGAGGGTGGCGACCGCCCCGCTCGATCCGGCCACGAGGGCGCGGCTGCGGGGGGCGTTACGGGCCCCCTGGCGCGGGGACCGGACCGCCGAGGCGACACCGACCTTCGCGTCCATGTGCGCGGAAGCCGCGGTGGACGACCACTCGGCCGGGCGCTACCACCTGGAGCGGCGCACCGTGCTCGAGCAGCTGGAAGGGCTCGGCGCAGCCCGGATCGACACGCTCACGAACCGGGCGCGACGAGGGGACCAGGACCTCCTTCGGGGTGATCGGCACCGACTGCGAGGCCGGGTGCGGGACCTCGATGTCGGCAACGTGGTCGCGAACTATCTCGTCCACCATGTGGCGGCGTTGCGCATCGCCGCGGACGCCGCGGCGCCGGCATTCGCGGCCCGCGCCGGGGCGAGCGACGCGGATTCCCTGCTGCGGTGGGCCCTCCTCTACGAGGCGATCGCCCAAGGTTTCCTCGCGGACGCGTTCTCGGCCGGGCACCTGATGCCGCCGCCGGGCAGAAGACTCCGCGCTCTGCATCCGACCAATCGTCAGCGTCTGCACGATCACTACGGGAGCCAGGGGCTCTACGTGCTCGATGCGCGCGGGGAGACCTGGCACACGCTGGGTGATCGGCTGCTGCTCTGGTACGGGCCAAGCTTCGACCATGTGTTCGACGCGTGTCTGGCCTCGATCACCGAAGTGCTGGTCGCAGGCCGCGGGGGCACGATCGCGCAGGGTATCGCGGGACCGGAGTGGCTCTCACGCATGCGCCTCCCCGCCCTGCTCCGCATCCCGACGGTCGCGATCGCGACCTGGAGCGTGAGCACCGACTCGCTCGACACGCATGGATTGCGCATCCGCCATCATTACCCGCAACTCCGCGAGACCGGCGGCCACGACCCGACTCTCGAGCCCGGCGAAGTACGGCGCCTGCCGACGGCCGCGGCGCTGCCCGACTGGATGATCGCGCCAGAGTTGTTCAAAACCGACCCGCTCGTCCTGGTACGAGAGCACCCGGACTACGCCAGCGCCCGCTTCATCCAGCCACGCCGCCCACCGGCGAGCTTCAAGGGCATCGTCGCCAGTGTCGGACAGGCGTGGTTCCAGGGGGCGACCGGCGCCGGCGGTCAGCTTCGCTACGGATTGGGGTATGCGCCCTCGGGCGAGAGTCCGCTCGTGCTCCGCCGGATGTCGGTCGACGCACTGCTGCTCGAACCGATCGCAACCGATGGGCCGCGACCGGTGGCGTTCACCGTCGGGTTCAGTTTCAAGCTGCCCGGACTCGGCATCTGGCGTGAGCCCTGGCTCCGCTGGATCGAATACGTGCGCTTCTCCGGCGGTCATGCCTGGGGGCGTGTGCCGCCGCCCCTCCACGACGGGGCGCGCTACACCGTGGGGATCGAGAGCCCGCCGCTGCCGGTAAAGCTCACGAACGCCGCGGTGTGTCTGCGCCTCGAGGGCGAATGGTGGCGGTTCAAACAGCCGCGCCGCGGTGTGGCGTTGGGCGTGGTGCTGCAGTAGTCACCGGGCATCTTCAGTGGCCGTCTCCACCTGACGGATGATCGCCTGGAAGCGGGGATCCTTTCGTAGCGGGTCGAACTGCGGCTCGACGTTAAGGTAGAGCAGATCGCCTGACCGCTTCGCGTATCCACGCTCCAGGAACTCGAGGGCGCGTTCGGCGTCGCCAAGATGGGTGTAGAGCTTGGCGAATCCCACCTCGGGCAGTGGCGCGCCGTTCGTTCTCGCCAGGTGATAGTCGAGCGTCGCGCGCCAGTACCCGGTCTTCCCGGCCGCGGCATAGGCACGCCGTGTGACCGCGACGCGGCCTCTTCCGTCTTCGCTATCGGACAGGTGTTTTTCCAGCATCTCCAGGGCACCCGCGTAATCACCCTTCAGCTCGTAGACGTGGACCAGCGCGTACTGGATCGCGGCCGAGCCGGCATCGACCGCGAGCGCCCGAGCGGCTTGAGCCAGGGCGTCGTCGTACCGGCGTGCCAGACTCAACGTACCGATCGCGTTCCAGTTGATGATCGTGGACAGCGGATCCAGCTCAAGAGCCAGGCGATCCTGCGCGATGGCTTCGCTCATCCGGCCCCGGGAACAGAGGACCGTGGAGTACATGAGGTGCGCCGCAGGGTAGCCGGGATTGATCTCGATGGCGCGCCGAAGATGCGTTTCCGCCCCTTTGACGTCCCAATCGCCAAAGAACAGCGCCGCGGCCATCGAGGTGTGTGCCTCGGCCGACTGCTCGTCCGCCGTCAGCGCCCGGCGCGCGTACTGCTTGACCCTGGCCATGCCCTCGCCCACCGGGACGCTCGCCGCGACCTGCACCCGCAGGACGTACGCATCGGCGAGGCCGCTGCTGTAGCGCGCGTCTCCCGGATCGATGGCCACCGCACTCTCGAAGAATGCGATCCCCCTGCGCATGCCGTCATCGGAGAGCTTGTACATCTCGAAGCGCCCCCGCAGGTAGAGCTCGTACGCCTCGGGATTGATCGGTCTTCTGTGCTCCATGGGTTGCTCCGCGTCGGTGGAGACCTGAAGCCGGATCTCCTGCGCGATGTCCCGGGCCACCTCGTTCTGCAGGGTGAGGACGTCGTTGAAGTCTCGCTCGTAGCTCTTGGCCCACATGTGTTGATCGGTCGCGGCTTCGATCAGCTGCGCCGTGATGCGCACCCGATCGCCCACGCGCTGCACCGAGCCCTCGACGATCGCATCGACATCGAGGGTCTGTGCGATCGTCCGGAGCGACTCCTTCGAGTTCTTGAAACGCATGATCGAGGTGCGCGAGATCACCTTGAGTGAAGGCATGGGTGCGAGGACGGTGATCAGCTCCTCGGTCATGCCGTCCGCGAAGTACTCCTGCTCAGGATCGCCCGAGAGGTTCGCGAGCGGAAGGACCGCCAGCGATCGGATGCTGGGCCCGCCGGCCCGCCCCAGGATGCGATCGCGAAGGTCGTCGTTTAACGCGATCGTGAGCCCGACCGCGAGGAGAGCGACAACGGCCGGCGCTAGCCAGTGACGGCGCGTGACAGGGCCGTCGGCTTGAGTGGGCTTGCCTCCGATCAGCGCTTCGATCGCCGCGCGCACATCGCCCCCATCGTGGTAGCGCAGGCTCGCATCCTTCGCGAGGCATCGGTCGATCACCGCTCGGAGCCCGACCGGCACATGGGCACTGAGTGGGGCGGGCGGCTCATGAGTGATGGCGCCGGCGAGAGCCGTGAGGGACCCGCCGACAAATGGCAGCCTTCCCGAAGCCATCTGGTACAGCACGACGCCCAGCGCCCAGACGTCACTTTGAGCGTCGGCCTTCTGTCCGATGACCACCTCGGGTGGAAGGTAGTTCGGCGTCCCCAGGATCATCGCGGACGCCGTCAGATTCAGATCCGGGATCCTGCGATCGTCCGCCTTGTTCTCGAGTCGCTTCGCGAGGCCGAAGTCGAGGACTTTGGCCCGGCCCTCGGGCGTGATCACGATGTTCGCGCTCTTGAGATCACGGTGGATCACGCCGTGCTCATGCGCGTAGGCCAGCGCGTCGGCGATCTGCGCGCCGTATTGAAGCAGTGACCCGATGGACAGCCCGCCCGGCGGGATCAACTCGCGCAACTGACGTCCCTCGACCAGTTCCATCGCGATGAACAGACGATCCCGATCCTCCCCGACGTCGTAGACATGGGCGATGTGGGGATGGTTCAACGATGAGGCCGTTCGAGCCTCCTGCATGAGCCGTGCACGAGCGGTCGTGTCGGCCATGGCCTCCGCGAGCAACACCTTGAGTGCCAGGTCACGGCCCAGGCGTTCGTCGTGCGCCCGATACACCGTTCCCATCCCGCCAGAGCCGAGGTGGCTGACGATCCGGTAGTGCGACAGCATCTCCCCCAGCAACTCGCTCACATGGACTCCCGGCAAACGCGGGCGCATCGATCGGCTGCGCGCGATCTCAGCAATGCTGGGCCCCTGCTCCGAGGCGCGGGTTTCGCGCCGCCCTGTACGCGGGGGCAGTCACAAGCTGGGCTACATACCACAACTGCGGCCGTGAGTAGAGTGTCCGGCCGCACCCCGTGCGAGGCTAGGCCTCCACCCCGCCACCGTCTACCGGTATCTGGACCGAGACGCTACTCTCGTCGCTGGACGAGAGGTATGGACCATGCCCGATCGCCGAGTCGAGCGGTCCGCGGCGCTGGTCTGAAACGCCGATGCCGGGGGCCATGTGAAGCGCCAGCGTTCGCGCCAGTCCGGTCGCGGCAGGCGGGGCCGTTCGTCGAGTCCGGCGCCGCCCCGCGTCCATACGCCTCCCCCGCTCCTGAGTGAT
The DNA here is from genome assembly GCA_046716125.1 of Candidatus Eiseniibacteriota bacterium. Lineage (GTDB taxonomy): Bacteria > Eisenbacteria > RBG-16-71-46 > RBG-16-71-46 > RBG-16-71-46 > WS-11. The sequence continues at coordinate 8,075 of JBKJXJ010000040.1, read as the reverse complement.
GCCTGGGCCCTGGCTCCTTTCCTCGCCACGATACTGGTCGCCATCCGCTCGTGGTATCCGTTCATCGGCGAACCGGTCGCCGATGATTTCGATTTCCTTCAGCATCGGACGGTCCCCGGCCCCGACGCGTGGCTGGATGGCGGCGGCTCGCGCTTCTACTGGCGGCCGCTCGCACGCCAGCTCTATTACCGCGTGTTCGGCGATCTCATGCTGGCCCACCCCGCGTGGATCGCGGCGCTCCAGGCGGTGTTCCTGGCGCTCGCGGGTTGGCTGCTCTACCACGCGCTGCGCCGGCACTGGCCGGCGCCGTGGGCCGCCGCGGCCGCCTCCTTTCCCATCCTCATCGAGGCCGGACGCACGCTGATCGCCACACCGACCAGCTTCCAGGATCTGGGGGCCATCCTGTTCAGCGCGCTCGCGCTGCAGTAGGCCGCCGGCGGACGGATCATCGCAGCACTTGGAGCGCTCCTCGCCGGACTGCTGTGCAAGGAGATGACTGTCGTGACCGCGATCGCGCTGCCGCTCATGGTGCCGGTCGCTCCAGGCGGCCGGCGCGAGCGGCTGCGGTGGGCGATCGCGGCAGGCGCCGTCGTCGCCGTGTGGGCCGTGGCCTACGCATGGGTCGTCCCGCATGCCGGCCTGATGCTCGCCCGCGACGCGGTGCAGGATCCGCGGGCGCTCGCCGTGCCGTGGCTCTCTCGCTTCGCCTGGGCGACCGGCCAGAGCCTGCTCGATGCGATGAGCCTCCCGGCGCTCTCCTCCGCGGGTCGGGCGGCGGCGCTCGCCGGGCTTGGCCTCATCGCGGCGGCAGCGCTCATCCTCTTCGCCATGGACCGCCCCGCGCGTGCGCGCGTGAGCGCGCAGATGGCGTGGGTGGCGGCGGGCATCGTGTGGTTCGCGCTCGTGACCGCGACGCTTGCCGACGTCCATCCCGATTGGCGGCCGTACCGGAGCCCGTTCGGCGCCATCGGTCTCGGTGTTGCGTGTACCGCCCTCCTCGGTTCACTCAGGCCCCAACTGCTCGCGGCCCTGGTCGCGCTGCGGCTTGTGACCTTCGCCATGAGCCCGGGGCCACCGCCGGCGATCACGCCGAACATCCCGGGCGGGTACTCCCTCGACTTCGGCAAGCTCGTCCGACTGCAACGACTGACGGGCGAGACCCGGCGCGAGCTGGCGGCGATCATGCCCTCGCCCCGGCGTGGCGCACGGGTGGCCAATAACTATTACCCGACCGGCGCGCTCCACGCATTCGCCGGCGACCGCTCGCTCCAGACGTGGTACGGCGACACGACGCTGCGCTGGATCAAGGTCCTCGCGGCGTCCGCCGAGGAGCGACGCGCGGTGGCGGCGGTGCTCCAGTTTCAGCCCACGCCACCGCGTCAGATCGTGCCGTTGAGCGTCGAGGGGCTCTGGCATCTCGAGCAGGCGGCGTCCTTGATCGACGCCGGTCGCTGGGAGAAGACCCTCCGGGAGCTCGCGGTGGCCGAGTCGCTTCAGCAGGATCCGGGCGCCCGCGTGTACGCGAGCATGGTGGCCGGCAAGCGCGCGCTCGCGCTCGGCGGGCTCGGTCGCAGGGTCGAGGCCGACCGCGCCGCGACGCGCAGCGTGGCCTTGTGGGACGGGAACGACGACGGTCACTTCGCGCTCGCCGCCTCGGCACTCACCCGCGGGCGGCTCGACGAGGCGGAAGCGATCCTCGCCGGGCTGGTCCGCAGGCATCCCGGTGACGTCGCGCTCCGCGATCTGTTGGCCGACACGCGGCGAAGACGCTCCGGCGCCGCACCCTGACGGGCACACGGGAACCCGAGCCGGCGTCCGTCGATTCGAGGGGCCCCGACGCGATGGCAGTTCTCACCCCGCGCGTACCCATTGCTACATTTTCCCCCCCGGCTGCTGCGCGCCTCGTCCCTCGCGTGACCTTTCAACCATGAGACGTAACGTGCCTCCGATGCGTCACTTCCACCACGCCACCCCCCACGGGCCCGTGCGCGAGCATTCGTTTGGCGAGAAAGTTGCGCCGCACCGCCGCGCGGCGTCCTGCCGCGAGGCTCCTGGCCGGCTTCTCGAACCACCTCACGGAGGCATTCCATGAAGGGCAATCGGTTGATCCTGGCGGCATCGGCGGTCATCACGTTGAGCTTGTGCGGGGCGGCGCTCACCGCCGAGGGTGCCACACACAAGACCTTCGGCCCCGGCTTCCACAGCGTCGAGGCGCCGGTCGGCTTTCGCTACTGGATCTCGGATCAGAAGTTCGCCCTCGATCTCGGCCTGGGCTTCAACTCGGTTCCGGCCGGCATCGATCCGAATGAGAAAGAGAAGAGCTACGCGTTCGAGGTGGGCGTGCCGATCGTGTGTCATAGCTGGGATCGCGCACACGCCCTGATCCGCCCCGGAATCCTCTACCAGAGTCAGCAGATCGGTTTCGACGTCGATCCGGGAACGTCAGGGGTCCAGTACGACACCGACAACGAGACCACGTTCGACCTCCTGCTGGAGGGCGAGGCCGAGGTGTTCCTCGTCGACAACGTCAGCGTGTCGGCCGCGCATGGACTCCGTTTCCGGCGGTTCACGCCGGCCTTCGGCGCCGACGGTGAATCGTCGTTCGGGACCCGCGGCAACAACTTCACCACGATCGGATTCCACATCTACCTGTTCAAGTAGGGCGCTGAGCGCGCGACCCGCGCTCGAATGCGATCGATGGGGTCCGGGATGGTGTGACACCGCCCGGGCCCCATTCATGGGCAGGAGACCTCCACATGAAGCAGCAGACGCCGTCCTCGGCCAAAGACTCCCGGCAGAAGCTCATCGATGCGCTGAATGAAGATCTCAGCCGCGAGTACCAGGCCATCATCGCGTACGTCGTCTACTCCCAGGTCATGAAGGGTGCCGAGTACATGAGCATCGCGGCGGAACTGGAAGTGCACGCCGGCGAGGAACTCCAGCACGCGCTCATGATCGCCAAGCAGATCGACTATCTCGGCGGCCGGCCCGCGGTCGTGGCGAAGCCGGTCAGGACCTCGGCCAAAGCGAAGGACATGCTCCGGTTCGATCTCGAGAACGAGACCGACACCATCCACAACTATCAGGAGCGCGTCCGGCAGTGCGAGGCGCTGGAGGAGTACGCGATGGCCGAGGAGATCCGCACGATCCTGGTGCAGGAACAGGAGCACCAGATCGAACTGGCGACGGCACTCGGGATCGAGGTCCCGAGGATGTCGAGGCCGACAACGCACAAGCGCCGCTGACCCGGCCGGGTGCGCGCCGCTACCTGAGCGGCATTCGCTCCGGTGTCGCGACTCGCGCGATGACCGCGGAATCCCTGCCCGCGTCGCGAGCGACCGAGGACACCCGCAGATCCGCGCGGAACGCGAGCCGCAGGTATTCCGGAGTCACCGCGATCGCCGGATCGAATGCCCGCGCTTCGATGCGGTAGTCGCCGGCCGAGTACTGGCTCTCGAGCATGACGGGCAGACGGAACGGCTTGAACAGCCTCTCCGGCAACCGGACATTCACGCCACGCCGTGCCAGCCGTTTCAGGGTCATCAACAGCGAGTCCGGGTTCATCGCCATTCCACAGCGCGTGAACCGATCCTGGCTCACGAGGATCGCCAGGACCCTGCTCCAGGAACTGTCGGTGAGATCGGGTGAAAAGCGGATGACGTCCCGCTGTAGTCGCATCCGGCCCACGATGCTGGAATCGCGCACCGCGCACCGAATGCGCATCGTGACGTCATCGCGAAACGGCTGGATCTCCCCCACCAGAGTCTCCTGGAACCGGAATCCACGGCACACCATGCTCACCAGGAAGGCCGGATCCCAATCCATGTCCACGGTCACGGCGCCCCGGCCGCCAAGGATCTGGATCGGGGCGGTGACCACGAGGTCGCCGGGCGGCTCGAACGTTACACGAGGGTCACCGGCCACGGTCAGCCGTCCCTTGAGGTGGGAGACGAGGACCGTGCCTTTGATCCGTCCGACTCCCGTCTTGTTGCCAAGGACCCTTGCACGAACCACCTGGTCCAGATGGCTGACCTTCGTGGGATGGATGTCCACATCCGCTCCCCCCACATACCGCTGAGACGCGCGGGCGACCACCGCGCTCATGACCCGGGCGGGAACGAGCGCCACCACATCGTGATCGCTCGCGACGACGCCGCGCCACAAGGCGTCCTCGCGCGCGAGCCGTGCGACCTCGACCCGCAGGCTCGCCTCTTCCGTCTCGGGTTGATCCACCCCTCTGAGCCAGGAGAGCCATGGCCTGCGTTTGGGGCGCGATCCGGTCGCGATGCCCGTGGCCTCCTTCCCGTCGAACGTCGTATCGCTGCCTGCCGAGTCACTCAGCAGGGCCAGACTGATCGCCATGTGGTCCTGCAGCGTCGTCACGGCCGAGACCCAAGCCGAGAGCGGGACACGGCTCTCCGCCAGTGCGACGTCGCCGTCCAGCGCCGGAAGGATGATCTCGCGGTCGATCTGAACCGGCAGGTGGATCCTCTGGCGATTGCGATTCCAATCGTCGGCCTTGAGGCGGCCGAAGTAGCGGGCCACCGGATTCAGCAGGGCCTGCAGGCCCTGCGACCCCGCGCGTCGCGCGCGCACGTCGGTGAATACCAGGGTGGCCTGCAGCGTGCCGCTCTTCCTGTCGATGCCGGTGACGTTGATCAGGCCGCCCACGGCGAGATCGGCGAAGATTGGGGAGTCCTCGAGGCCGGACTGCATGCCGCGGCCCAGCAGCGTGACCATCGCCACTCCCGACTCGAGCCGGACATCGGCGCTGTCAAGCCGCGCGACATAGCGGCCGTCGTCGAAGTACTGGCGAAACGGCAGCGAACGATCGATCACCCGCTGCAGGAACTGTTCGCGGATCGCGATGACCGCGTCGCTCTGAGGAAGGAGCGAGCCCTGTTCTCCACGGGCCGCGTAGGCGCGCAGGGCGGCGAGCTCGAGTGCGCGGTAGCCCGGGCCGACGGCCGTGAGCGGCGGCGGGACGCGCGTCAGCTGCATCACGACATATCCGGAAGGGGCGGCCGGGAGGCCGTTCGCCAGCGACACGATCAGGACCCGCGGCCGCATCACGAAGGCTCGCAGCGTACTGAATTTCTTTGGTCCGGCCATGATGCTCCAACTCGTAGCGCAGCGCCTCGAGCCGATCGCCGCGCGGTCAGCTCTTGAGGATGAAGGTCACCTTCAGGGTCACGCGGTACTGCCGGATGCTGCCGTCCTCGATCACGACCTTCTGGCTCTTGATCCATGCCCCCTTGACGTTCTCGAGCGTCTTGTTTGCCCGGGCGATCCCCACCTCGATCGCGTCTTCGAAGCCCTTGTCCGATGAACTGGTGATCTCGGTGACGCGTGCGACAGTGGACATGATCGTTCTCCTGGTGGAGTGAACCGAGACGTGGCGATCCCGACCTGCACGCTCATCACTGGACGACCCCGATGCTGCGCCCCAGCGTGAGGTGCGGGGGGACGCCGTTCGGGAATCGTGTATCGATCGCCCGCTGGATCAGCTCCCGCCGGTTGCCGGGGTCGGGATGACTACTGAGGAACTCGGGCTGCCGTCCCGAGGGGCCCGCTTCGGCGAGGATGCGCATGACCTCGAGCAACGCCCGCGGGTCGTAGCCCGATTCTGACAACAGGCGCACGCCCAGCGTGTCCGCCTGAAGCTCGTCACTGCGGCCGTACTTGAGCTGGACCATCTGGGCCACCATGGCGGCGACCTGGGCGGCGCGCTGGCCGCCTCCCGCATCGTCGGAGCCGGCGGCGCCCGCCGCGTTGATCAATCCCTGAGCGAACTGACTCTTGGCGATGTGCTCGGCCGAGTGCCGGGCGATCACGTGGCTGATCTCGTGGCCCAGCACGCCGGCCAGTTGCGCCTCGTTCTCGAACCGCTCGAGCAGGCCCCGCGTGATGAAGATGGGTCCGCCCGGAAGCGCGAACGCGTTGATCGTCTCGCGGTCGCGTAGCACGCGGAACGAGAACCGGTAAGGCGTCTGGCCGGCGATGCTCTGACGCACCAGGCCTTCGCCGACGGCGGCGACGTCGGCCTGGATGGACGGGTCGGACTCGAGACCGCCGAACTGCTCCGCCATCTCCGGCGCGGACTGCAGGCCCAGCGCGATCTCCTGCTCTGGACTGAGCGAGATGTGTTGCGTCTCGCCGGTGATCGGGTTGAACTCCCGCAGGCCGAAGTATCCGACCGCCGCGACGACCGCGAACACCAGCCCGATGAGCAGCCGCCCGCGGCGCATGTCAGCTGGCCTTGACTTCGAACTCGCGAGCCTGGACCGGGACCTCGTCAAGGTAGACCTCGAGCCGGTACTTCCCGACCGGCCAGCCGTCCGCCTTCGCAATGTGGAACTCGGTGGCGGCGTCTCCGGTGGGGGCGATGGTCCGCGCCGACTGGTCGACGACCTGACCGTCCTCGAAGGTCCACTTCACCCCGAGCACGGAGCTCGGCGAAGCACCGCGGGTGATGATGGACGCATAGATCACATCGCCCGGCTTGAAGGTGTCGGTCGCGTCGGTGATGTGATAGTCAGCTCCGACGCTGCGCCCGAGATCGACCGAGGCGACGGTCACGGCCGCAGCCGGCGCCGGCGCGGCGACCTCTTCGGCCTTCTTTCCGCAGGATGCGGCGAACACACCCAGCGCCAGGACGAGAATGGGGAGCAGGATGAAACGGAAGGGTCGAGACATGTGAAGGGCCTCCGTGCGCGTTTAAGGGGTGGGAATCGTGAGGGTCTGCCCGGGGTAGATGAGGTCCGGATCCTTGATGAGGTCCCGGTTCGCCTCGTAGATCCTGGGCCACATGCCGGCATCGCCGTAGTACGCCTTGGCGATCTTGGAGAGTGAGTCGCCCTTTTGCACGGTGTAGCCGACGGCGCCCGGCGCCTGTCGGACCGGCGACGGGGCGCTCGATGAATCGCCGGAGGTCACTTTCTAGAAGTCGGGTTTCGACTTGCCTTGCTTCGAATCGGCGCTCTTGAAGATTCCCATGTCCTGCCTTCGATCGTTGAGGGTCCGACGCTATGCGGCGGTTCGAGCGAGACGGCCTCAGATCCACGGCCACCCCGCCGCCCGCTTCGCTGGCTATGCGCCCAATGGCGCTCCGCTCGCACAACCGGCCGAGCCGTCGTCGGCATACTCGCAAGCAATGGGCCACGGCGACCGCTTGACCGTCGTGTGCGCACGGCGCGCAATCGCATGGCATTGGAGCCATGGGGTGCGGCGGACGGGACGGGACACCGGCCCTCGCCGGTGGCATTCGTTCAATTGCTTGTAACTTGGTCTCGACGCGCCAGGCTCAGCGCTCGACTCCCCGCCTGGGACCGAGCATGGCCTGCGGAAGGCGATCGCTCTATCGGCGCCGGGAGGGCGCGTCCAGGGCGACCAGCGCCGGCGGGTCCAGACCGTAGAAGTCCTGCATGTACCGGATCTCCCCCGAGACGCCGACGCTCACGGTCCAGTACACGATCAGCACCGGCAGGGGCGTCTCGAGCTGGACATTCTTCGTCTGCCCGGTCTCGAGGACCTCGGCGATCTTCGTCTCGTTCCAGCCGCCCTGGCCCGAGAGGAGCAGCTGGGCGAGGTCGAGCGGGCGCTCGATCCGGATGCAGCCATGGCTGAATGTCCGCCGCTCGGCATCGAACAGCGCGCGGTTCGGGGTATCGTGGATGTAGATCGAGTGCTTGTTGGGGAACAGGAACTTCACGCGGCCCAGCGCGTTGTCGAGCGCCGGACGCTGGCGCAGCGTGTAGGGGAACGAGCGCGGGTCCGCGCCGTCCCAGTCCACCGATCCCGGATCGACTTCGTTGTTCTCCGCGTCGAGGACCACGAGGTCCATGCGCGACAGATAGGCCTTGTTCTCGCGCATGCCCGGGATCACTTCCTCGGCGATCATCGTTGGAGGCACGGTCCAGTCGGGGTTGAACACCACCGTCCGCATGTCGGCGCGGAATGTCGGCGTCTGCGCCGCTTCCTCCCCGATCTGGGTGCGCCCCTCCCCCACGTTCTTCCCCCCCCGGGGCGCGGGCGCCGTGGAGGCCGGGCGGTTGGCGGGCAGGGAGTCGGGGCGG
>JBKJXJ010000039.1:0-7482 GCA_046716125.1 Candidatus Eiseniibacteriota bacterium | reverse complement strand
CTTCCCGGAGGCGTATCACGAGATCTTCAACGATCTCGATCGCGATCAGGTCATCCAGGACCTGGCCGGGTGGCTGGATGCCGTGATCGTGGTGTGAGCCGGCCGAAGTCCCGCGAGCGCCCGCCGGGTGGGCGGGCGCACCCTTCCGCGCATTCCGCCCGCGCGACCCCGCCGCGCGCGCCGCGCGGCCCCGGGCTGCTCCAGCGTCTCGATGGCGTCGCTCAACGCCACGCCCGCCCCGTCCTCGCCGTCATGATCGTGACGTGGGCGTCGGTGTTCTCGATCTACAGCTGGCTCAAGTACCGCTACTACCTTTACTCCGACATCGATCTCGCGATGTTCGTGCAGGCCGTGGATGGACTGCTCCACGGCACCCTGTTCAGCTCGATCCGGGGGTTGAACTGGCTGGGCGACCACTCCTCGCTCGTCCTCTTCCTGATCGCGCCCATTTATGCGGTCGCGCGCCATCCGGTCACCCTGCCGGTGCTCCAGTCCGTGGCGCTCGCGCTCGGGGCGATCCCGATGTTCGCGCTCGCCCGCCGCGAACTGGGCGGAGGCCTGTGGCCGCTCGGCTTTGCCGCGCTCTATCTGCTCTACCCGGCGCTCGGCTACACCGCGCTCTACGAGTTCCACCCGGAGGTGCTGTGCACCGGGGCGCTGCTCGCCGCCTTCGCCTGCTATCGCGCCGCGCGCTTCGGGCCCACGCTCGCCTTCGCCGCGCTCGCCCTGATGGGGAAGGAGGACATCGCGCTCCCGATCGCGGCATTCGCGCTCGCCATCCTCATCGCCCGCCGTCCGGACAGCCGGCGCTACGCCGCCGCCCTCGGCGGGCTCGCGATCCTCTCACTCGTGGTGTCGTTCGCCGTGCTCAAGCCCACGCTGAGCGCGGGCGAGGTGGATTACGGGCGCATGTATCTCCAGTGGGGCGGGACGCCGCGCGAGGTCGCTCTCGGACTCCTGCGCCGGCCGCTGGAGGCGGTGGGGGCGCTGTTCGGAAGCCCCGGGAAGGCCTCGGACACCGTGCTCAAGCTGCAGTACCACATCCACATGCTCCTGCCGCTCCTGTTCCTGCCGCTGGCGAGCCCGCTCACCCTGGCGATCACCCTCCCGACGCTCGGGACCCATTTCCTGTCGTGGCGGCCGGCGCAGCACACCATCTACTACCAGTACACCGCGGCGGTGACGCCGTTCGTCATGGCGGCAGCCGTGCTGGGCGTGCGCAACCTGCTTCGGCGTCGCGAGCCTGCCCGCAAGGACGGCGAGCCTTGGGGCCAGGCGCGGGCGTGGCGTGGCCCCGCCTGGCTGCCGCACGCCCTCCTGCTTGCGTTGCTGGCCGCCAGCCTGTTCTCGAACTGGATGTTCGGACCACTCATCGGGCACGGCCGCTGGCAGCTCGTGGGCGCCGAGGAGGCGATCGCGCCGTCGGGGAAGGACCGGGCGCTGACCCGGTATCGCGACCCGATGATGGCGATCGTGGGGCGGCGCGACAGCGTGGTCGCGGGGTTCGAGTTCCTGACCCGGCTCGCGACCCGCCGCAACACACGCTCGTTCCACAACGTCGTCGGCGGCACGCACACCTTCTCCATCCGGCCCTATCCCGTGCCGGACGACGTCACCGCGCTGATCGCCGACATGAGCCACGTGCGGCTCAGGCCTTACGTGAACCGGGCCACCGGCGAGCGCTTTCGCGGGATGATCGAGCGTAACCGGCTCGGGCTGGTGGGTGCGGCGGGGGACCTGCTGCTCTACCTGCGCGGCGCTCCGGACTCGGTGCGTCTCTGGCAGGTCGGCGAGGCGCCGGTCGCCAATCCCTACCGTGTCGTGTTCGACCGCCAGCTCGCCTACCTCGGCGACGAATACCTCGAGTCGACTGTCGCTCCGGGCGGGCTGCTGCCGATCCGCACGTACTGGCGCAAGGTCGCGCCGACCGATTCGCTCTACGTGCTCCAGTTCACCGCGTACGACGCGGCGGAGCGGGCGGCGTTCTCGCACATGCGCTACCTGGGCTACATGCTGCACCCGGCCGGGGAGTGGCCCGAAACGACGATGGTCGCCGAGACCTGGCGCATGGTGATCCCCGATGACGCCAAGCCCGGCACCTACATGCTGGGGATGCGCGTCGGCCGGCGCGACGGGCTCGATCAGGTGCTGTGCGAGGCGGATGACCCCACCGTGCGCGCCCAGAGCAACGTGGTCGAGCTGGGCCGGTTCACGATCGAGGAGCGCCGGTGAAGAAAGTCGCAACGAGGAACGGGGCTCCAGGAAGCGGGAGCCCCGTTCTTATCGCGTGAGCGCGGGAGACCGCGCCCGGCATGACGCTAGGGCTTGATCTTGACCCCGACGCCGACCCCGGTCTGTGTCGTGGCCGAGGCGCCACCGGCCGGGACGGCCGCCGATGCCGCCGCGCCGGCGCCGACATTCGCACGAGCGCCGTCACCGCGGATGACCGCGACCTTGCCGTCCGGCTTCGCCAGCCCGGCGGCGACCCGACCCTCGGCCTGGACTGCGCTTACCACCTGGCCCAGCTTGAGCCCGAGACCGGCCGCGATCTGGCCCCAGCCGGTGCCTTCCTTGCGAAGCTGGATGAGCTGGGCGACGGTGGCCTCGGCGCCGGCGTTGGCGTGCAGGCTGTGGGCGATCATCAGATCACCCCACGAGCAACCGAGCGCCTGGTGTTCCGCCGTCAGCTGGTCCGAGCTCATCCCGAACTCGGCCGCCAGCCGCGCCGCGACCGTCGCGGAACCGTACCGGGCGGCTTCCTCGCCGGTCCGGGTCGCCACCGCGGCGAGCTTGGATTCCGCCTTCGCGCGCGCCTCGCTGGACGTCTTTGCGCCACGTGCCTTGATGCGCTCGAGCGACTTGCGTGTCTCGATCCTGGCTTCAGCGTCGGCCTTGGCCTGGGCCACGACCGCGGCCTGAGCCGCGTCCGATTGCGCCGCGGGTGGTTCCGAGGCCGGAGCCTCGGTCGGGGCGGGATCATTGGCCGAAGCGTTGCCCTGTGTCTTCTCCGGCGCGCCGCCGGCGCTCTTGCCCTCTGCCGGCGTGGGAGCCTTGCCCTCCGAAGATCCGGCGGCCCCTGCGTTCCCTGGCGATGTCAGAGCACCGACCAGCGCGGCGACGATCGACAACATCGCGAACGTTTTCATGATGCTGCTCCTTTCTGCGGGCATCCCTTCACAGGGATGCCGTTGGGGTGCGGCCACACTGATTCGTCGTGTGACGATGCGTGTGATCCCTCGCGAAGTGCCTGTCCACTACGGCCAGCTCACGCGCACGCCGAGGGACAGCGTGCCGTAGGTGATCCGCGTGCTCTCGCCCGAGCTTGAACCGCCGCCGAGGAGTGGCAGTCCGCCCAGCGGACCTCCCCCCGGCGAACCGGGAGCGGCCGCGCCCGCCTCGCCGCTCACCAGGCCCGCCTCTCCCGAGAGCTCGAGATGTGGCGCCACGTTCCAGCCCAGGCCTGCTGATCCCTGGAGTACCGGGGCGCCCTGCAACGCCGCGGCGTACGAGGCGCTCGCGCGACCCGAGAGGCGCGCGACCAGCGGGAGGGTCGCCTCGGCGATCCCCGCGTTTGAACGCGCGCCCAGATGATTGCGGTAATGGGAGTAGGAGAGCGTCAGGGCGCGCCCACCCGGCAGGGAGAACTGTGGCCCGATCTTCGCGCGCCAGGCGCGGAGCTCCGCATCGCCGATGAACCGGGTGCCGGTGACGCGCAGCATCATCAACGGGGACACGGGAAGCCCGATCCCGCCGGTGAGGCTGTACCCTCGTCCTGCGGCGCTATCGTCAAAGCGCACTCCGGCGAGCGTGAGATCGCCCCCCGCGGCGCCGAGAACCACCGCGCCCAGCACCCCGTTCGTGGTCTGCCCCGAAGCTCCGGCGTAGTGGTCGAAACCACCGACCGTCGTGATGGGCGCGGCCGCGACCGGAGTGGTCCCGGCCAGCACCGCCAGCATCCCCGCCAGCCGCGCGAGGCCCGTGATCCGTCGTCTTCCCTGCGAGATCGCCTGTCGACTCGTTGCCATCGGTCCCTCCTTCAGCCGCAGATAGCCATCAAGGCCTGTGCCAGACGGGTGTCGGTTCCGGGGGGGGCGACGGACGAGCCTGCCATCACGTCGCTTGCGTCCCGCGCGTGCGGAATGCACGGCTTCACGGATGCGGCGCGGACCTGTACGAAATGGGATGAACTGACCGCGTGGGTGCAACACCGCCGCGAGAACCCGAGCCCGGGGCGCCCGTGCGGCGCAGGGCCGGTTCACGACGCGCGTCGGGCGTCGGCCGGGACTTCGCCGCCATCCGCAATCGGGAGGGCGCCCAGGGTCTCGCCGAGGACGCGTCGCAGCGCTCGCTCGGCGTGCGGCTTGTGGAGCGCACTCAGAAGCCACGGCCAGATCAGGGACCAGAACGCCGCCATTCCGAAGAAGAGCGGCATTCCGTGGCGGACGTCCGCGACATCGCGGCGGATCGCCGGGTCGAGCGCGAATGCCGCGGCCAGAACCGCGCCAAGCAGAAGGCCGTGGACCAGGGCGATGCGCGTCCATCCCCAGTAGGAGACCTCGTAACGGATCTCGTTCGCGCCACCGCGGTCGACCGTGACCTCGTTCAGGCCGATGTTGAAAGCGGTCGGCAGGCCGCGGGCGACGAATGTGATCCCGCTCCGGTTCCGGGACGTGATCTCGTAGTCGGCCCGAGCGCGGTGGCCCGGCGCCAGCAGCCCCGACTCGACCCGGCGACCGATGAGCAACGCGAAGTCCTCGGGCAGCGGTTGAATCGTGAGCCGGCCTTCGAATCGCGGCAGGAGCCAATCCACGTGAGATCTCCCGGGAAGGTGGGGTCGCGCAGGCGATGCTCGCCCGCCCCACCCCCTCAGGGTTTTCGGCGGAGACCCGTCTCCGCTTGACCCTCCCGCTACTTCATGGCGAGCAGCGCCCCCACCGCCTGCCGCCAGCGCCGGTACTCCCGCTCGCGCCAGGGGCGGCCCTCGCGCGGTGTGAACACGCGCTCGATCCGCCGGCCGCGGTCCAGCTCGCGGCGGGTGGTCCAGAGGCCGACCCCCAGACCGGCCAGCAGTCCCGCGCCGAGCGCCGTGGTCTCGACGACGTGCGGACGCTCGACCGGCACGCCCAGGAGATCGGCCTGGTACTGCATGAGGACGTTGTTGGCGGCCGCGCCCCCGTCCACCCGAAGCGTCGTCACCCGGCGCCCGGCGTCACTCGCCATGGCTTCGACCAGATCGCGGGTCTGGAACGCAAGCGATTCGAGGGCGGCACGGACGATGTGGGCGCGCGTCGTGCCGCGCGTCAACCCGAACAGCGCACCGCGGGCGTCGGGCCGCCAGTAGGGGGCGCCGAGCCCGACGAACGCCGGCACCAGCACGACGCCGCCCGAGTCGCGCACGCGCCGTGCGATGCCTTCGCTGTCGCCCGCGCGCTTCAGGATCTGGAGACCGTCGCGCAGCCACTGGAGCGCGGCGCCCGCGATGAACACGCTGCCCTCGAGCGCGTAGGCGGCCTCACCGCGCGGGCCGCACGCGACCGTGGTCAGGAGTCCCGCGCGCGAGGCGATGCGCTCAGGCCCGGTGTGGAGCAGGAGGAAGCAGCCGGTGCCGTAGGTGTTCTTGCTGTGCCCGGAGGTGACGCAGCCCTGGCCGAAGAGCGCGGCCTGCTGGTCGCCGGCGATCCCGGCGATCGGGATGCCGCCGGGGAGCAGCGCGAGGCCGTGGGTGCGTCCGAACTCCCCGCTCGAGGGCAGGACGCGGGGCATCACCGAAGCCGGCACCCCGAACAGGTCGAGCAGATGCTCGTCCCAGCGCCGCCGGCCGATGTGATAGAGCAGCGTCCGTGAGGCGTTCGTGGGATCGGTCGCGTGCACGCGGCCGGCGGTGAGCTTCCAGAGCAGCCAGGAGTCCACCGTGCCGAACGCCAGCCGTCCCTGCCGCGCCTTCGCTTTCAAGCCCGGCACGTTCCGGAACATCCACTCGAGCTTGGTCGCTGAGAAGTAGGGGTCGAGCACGAGCCCGGTGCGACGGCGCACCTCCGGTTCGAGGCCGCGGCGCTTGAGCGCGGCGCAACGTTCGGTGGTGCGGCGATCCTGCCAGACGATGGCGCGCGACACCGGCCGGCCGCTCTCGCGGTCCCAGACCAGGGTCGTCTCGCGCTGGTTCGTGATGCCGATCGCGGTAATGTCTTCGGGTGCTGTGCCCGTTTCGGTGAGCAGTCGCTGCGTCGCTTCGAGCTGCGAAGACCAGATCGCCTCAGGATCGTGCGAGACCCAGCCGGGCTGCGGGAAGATCTGCGGAAACTCGAGCGACGCCCGCGCGACGGGCGCGCCATCGTGGCCGAAGAGGACGGCGCGGCTGCTCGACGTGCCCTGGTCGAGCGCGAGGATGTACTTCGTCATGCGGTGATTGTATCTGGCGTCGGTTTTTCACCACAGAGGCACGGAGGATCGTAGTTGGTGTCTCGAAAGGGGATCGCGGCCGCCTTCGGTTGCGGGAGCGCACCAGATCGTCCCGGCGAGGCGCCCAAGAACCTCCGCGTCCTCTGTGCCTCTGCGGTGAAGTCAGTCGCTGGCGCGCTCCCAGCGATCGAGGATCGTTTGCTGCTCCGGCGTAGGGCGCAGGCGCAGCGCTTCGGCGATGAGCTTGGGGTGGCGGCCGCCGTGGATCTGATCTTCGAGGATTGAGAGCAGCGGCGGGCGGTTCGTGGCTGCGAGCAGCAGCGCGAGGTAGGCGTACAGCTCGCCGGAGATCTTCGCGCCGAGGAGCGCGGCCAGCGTCGGATAGCTCGCTTCGAGTTCGAGATTGACGATCGCTTCGGCGAGCACCGTGCACATCGCCTCATCCTGGCGGCGGACCGCCGACGCGGCTTCGTGCTCGACGAAGCGGCGGACGATCGGCGCGGGCGCCGCGGCGAACAGCTCGAAGACGCGCGCGACCAGTAGCGGCGACTCGGGCCGCGCTGGTGAACGCAGCCAGCCGTAGATCGGCGCGAAGTTCTCCGTCGCGGCGAGCAGTTGGAACGCGGTGCCGGCTGGCTCGGTTTCGGTGAGGGTCACGTCATCGAGGTGCTCGATGGCGTAGTAGGGGAACATCCCCGGCGCCAGTTCGGCGAGCATGGTCAACCCCTGGGCGCGCAGCCTCCACGTGATGTCTTCGCCGAACGCAACCTCGCGCGTATCGGCAGCGCGTACCGCGATCTCGGCGTCGCGCACATCGGCGACCGCGCGCAGGATCTGGACGATGGCGCCGCGCTGTAGCGCGCCCTGGTCGCGTTTCAGGCCGTCGGCGTCGAGATCGAAGTACAGCGCGCGAAGGGCCTCGCGCGCACCTGCGAGCGGCCGCTCGGCCAGCGCCTCGATCGTGAGGCGGCAATCGAAGCGCTCGTCGAGCGGCCGCTCGCCGGCGCGCGGGATGCCCTTCGCGCCCTGTACTTCGCTCTCGACGCCGACGGCCTGAAACGCGACCAGGGCGCGCTACAGCGC
>JBKJXJ010000038.1:0-4393 GCA_046716125.1 Candidatus Eiseniibacteriota bacterium | reverse complement strand
GTCGGCGGCCAGCCGCTCCAGCGCGTCCGCGATCGCCGCCGCGTCGCCCGCGGGGCACAGCAGGCCGGTCTCGTCGTGGCGGATGGCCTCGGCGACCTGTCCCACGCGGCTCGCCACCACCGGGAGGCCGGCGGCCATGTACTCGTAGACCTTGAGCGGCGAGAAGTAGAAGTGCCGCTGCGCCGCGTAGGGCGCCACCGCCGCGTCCATGGACGCAAGCAGGCCGGGAACCTCGTCGGGAGAGACCGCGCCGGTCAGCTCCGTGAGATGGTGCACCCCGTGCGCGGACAGGGCGGACTCGAAGCCGCCGCGCTCCGGGCCGTCGCCGACGACGAGCAGGCGGGACGATGGTACGCGCGCGTGCAGTCGCGCGAACGCCTCCGCCAGCAGGGAGAGGCCATGCCAGGGTCTCAGGCCACCGAGGAAGCCCACCGTGAACACTTCCGCCACGCGGTGGGTTGGTCGGATGTCCGGAGGAAAGCGCGCGGGGTCGATCGCATTCGGGATGACGTGCACCCGTCCCCTCGCGCTGGACCGCAGGCTGATCGATCGGGCCAGCGGCTCCGAGACCGCGATCAGCCTGGAAGCCGCCGCGAACGCCCGTTCCGCCACGAGCTCCGCCACCTCGCGATGCACCAGCGCCCGATGTGCCGCTTCCTCCTCGATCAGTGGAGCGTTGACCTCCAGCATCCCGGCGGCGCCGGCATCCCGCGCGTACTCCATGCCGGCGAAGCTCCACAGCGCATACCGCTCGTAGACCGCATCGAACGGCCCCTCGGCCTCGAGCGCCTCGCGCAACGCGCGGTTGGCCTGGACCGCCTCCCACTCCCGGGCCGCCCCCCCCTCACTGGAGGGGCACGGCAGGCGCCGGATCGGCATGCCGGCAAGCCGCGGGGGCGGTGAGCCGCCCACGCTGGCCGCGAACAGGCAGAGGTCGGCGCCCGCGGCGCTCAGTGCCCCCAACACCTCCTGAACGTGAACCGAGCAGCCCTTGCGACCGAAGACCGGAACGCCGGGATCGGCACAGACGTAGGCGACCCTCATCGGAACGTGCCCATCGCGGCCGGCAGGCCGGCGTCCATCGGGTCCGCCGCGACCCGGGCCGCCGACGACCGATGCGTCTCGAGGATGAACCACCGGAGCCGCGCACTGTTCACGCGGGCGTCGAAGTCCTGCTCGATCCGGCGCCGGGCCCGGCGGGCCAGCGCCGTGCGCAGGGAGTCGTTCGCGAGCAGCCGCTCGAGCGCATCCGCCAGCGCCGCCGCGTCGTTCTGCGGCACCAGCAGTCCGGTCTCGCCATCGTGCAGCACCTCGGGGATGCCGGTGACATCGGTGCTGACGCACGGTGTCCCCAGCGCCATGGCTTCGAGCACCGCGGTGGGCAGGCCGTCGCGGTCGCCGTCCTCGCCCACGACCGCGGGGAGGGCGAACGCCGCCGCCGCGGCGACGGCGCGCACGACCTCCGCCTGGGGCCTTGGGCCGAGCAGGCGAAAGCGCGACTCCAGACCCAGCTCGCGGACGCGCTCGCGCAGGGGCGCTTCCAGATCGCCCTCGCCGATCAGGTCGACGCTGAACTCCACCCCGCGCTCGGCCAGCAGGGCCGCCGCCTCCACCAGCACGTCGAAGCCCTTTTTCGCCACCAGCCGGCCCACCGCGACCACGTGCGGCGGGCGTTCGTGGGCATCGCCGAACGGGAAGCGTTCGAGGTCGAGCCCGTTGTAGAGCCGCCGCACCCGGCGCGCGGAGTAGCCGTAGGTCTCGCGCAGGTACTCGAGGTTGAAGTCACTCACCGTCACCACCGCCGCCGCGTCCTCGAGCTTGCGGCGGAGGTCGTCCTGCTGGACGGTCTCGTGGAAGATGTCCTTGGCGTGCGCCGTGAAGGTGAACGGGACGCCCGCGAGCCGCGCGGCCATCCGCGCCACGCTGGTGGCGATGGTCGCGAAGTGGGCATGGAGGTGGTCGATCCCGCGCCGGCGCACCTCGATCGCGAGCAGCAGCGCCTGGTAGACGTTGCCCGCGAGCTCGCCGCGCGCCGCCATCAGCGCGCTCCAGGCTCCGGGCATGAGCTGGCCCGCGTCCTGAAGCGCCGCCCAGAAGTCGGTGGGCTTCGTGCCTTCGCTCGGCAGGTAGCGCACCGCGGCGCGGACCCGGGGAAGCAGGTCCTGGAAGTGCGTGTCGTTGGTCGGGCGCAGCGAGAAGATCTCGATCTCCCAGCCCGCCGCCTCGTGCGCCAGGACCTCGGTGACCACGAATGTCTCGGAGTACCGGGGGAAACGCTTGACGACGTAGCCGACGCGCATGGCTCAGGACGCCCGAAGCGCGGCCAGGCGGCGTCCGCCCAGCTCCGTTGAGCCATCCGGCGGATGGCCGAGGATCTCCCGGGCCGCCGCGCGCAGGCGTCCCGGCCCGCCCAGCTCCAGGCGGCCGCGCGCCGGCCGGCCGAAGTTCCGCCTCACCCACGAGGAGAGGAGGTGGGGCGCGAGCGCGTGCGGATGGAGAACGTCCACCAGCCCACGCTCGCGGAAGCGCTCGGCGCGGATGAGTTGCTCGCGTCGCGGTGTGACCCGCGGGACGACCAGGGCGCGTTTGCGGTAGGAAAGGGCCTCGCAGACCGTGTTGTATCCGCCCATCGTCACCATGCACCCTGCCCGCTTGACGAGGTGGCCGGGCTCGGGCACGAAGTCGAGCACGGTCAGGTCGGGATCGTGCACCGCCCGCTGGTGCAGGTGGCGACGGCCGCAAGCGTGCATCTCCGGGCCGATGACCAACAGTCGCATGATGCCCGCCGGGGCGTGGGAGCGCGCAAAGGCGTCCGCCAGATCGAGGCCGTCCTGCCCGCCGCCGACCGTGCACAGGGCGAACGGCCCGGTGGGCACGACGTCCGGCAGGGCCGCCGGTCCGTCACCCTCGGCAATGTCGAGTCGCGGACGCTGGTCGAGATAGCCAACGTAGTGGAGCCGTTGCCTCAACTCGGCCGAGAAGTCGTACTCCGCGGCCATGTCGTAGAGCGCCCGGTCGCCGTAGACCCAGACCGCCCGGTAGTAGTCATGGATGGCCTGCTCGTTGCCCGCGCGCGACCATTCGCGGGCCACCGCGTCCGGCTCGTCGAGGATGTCGCGCAGGCCCAGCACGCAGGGCACGCCGTCCGCCGCCAGATCCTCCAGCGTGGGCTCGAGCTCCCCGAGTGCCCCGCGCGGCACGTTGTCGGCCAACAGGAGATCCGGCCCGAAGGCGCGCACCGCGGCGCGGATCGTCTGGGAGCGGAGGTTCATGATCCCCGCCAGCGGCAGCTCGAGGCGGCGCGAGTCGTAGCTGCCATCGGCCAACTTGCGAAGCGCGGGGAGGGTCAGGCAGTCGATGCCCGGCGGAATGATGAAGGAACTGGCCTGCACCGAGCCGCACACCAGGAGGACGGTCGCTTCCCTGCCTCCCTGGGAGAGTGCGTGAGCGATCAGCAGGCTGCGCCGCATGTGGCCGAGTCCCATGGTGTCGTGGGAATAGAGGACCATGCGGACGCAGCGTGGGCCCGACTCCGATGTCGTCATCAGTGATGCTCCAGGCCCTGGGCGCGAGCAGAAACAGTATGGTTGGAAGCGCGACACTGGTCTTCGGATTCGCCGATGGTCTCGAATGCGACAATGCCGCGGGGCGGCACCCTGCGTCGTGCGACGCTGCGGCTGTTGACGCAGGAACTCACCGGAAGAGTCCGACCGTGCGCGTGGCCAGCAAGTATGCTGCCAGTGCCATCACGGTGATCGGAGCGCGTTAGTCCGGCGCCGAACAGCGGCCAGACGAAGCACGCCGTCGTCGAGCTGTTGCCTGAGTTGTGAATCTGTATCCGCAGGTATCACTCGCGATCGTTCGCTGTGGTTCCGCGGAGGATCGCGGCCCGACGCGTGTGGTCAGTCCGGTACGTCTGGCACTCTCGCGACGCAGGACGGGGATGCAGGTGGAGTGCCCCCCGTTCCTGAGGCCACGGATTAGGCTGGATTCCCCGGTCTGACCTGCTCGAGGCGCGCCAGGCGGGCTGGCCGGCGGATCCCCTGCGTGACGCAGGACGATGCGCCGTCAGCCGCTGCGCGCTCGCCGCCGACCCGAAATCGCGTCCGCGTACCGAGGCTCGCCGCTCCCCGCCTCCCCGGGCCCTCAGAGCGGAGGTTTGGGTCAACTTGGCTGTTGACGGTCCCGCGCCGTGGCTCCTAGGCTGCGAGGTGCCGCGCCTCATGGGCGTGCGACCCCCAGCAACGTTCCCGGGAGGAGGATCGAGCCGTGACAAAGCGAATCGTTCTGAGTGGCATCGGCTTCGTGATGGCGCTGTGCGCGCTTCCCCCCACAGCGTGGTCGCAGCCGGACCTGATCGTCGATCAGGAGAGTCTCCGGCAGCACTGGGTGG
>JBKJXJ010000037.1:0-4947 GCA_046716125.1 Candidatus Eiseniibacteriota bacterium | reverse complement strand
GAGGGGGTCATCGCGAACAGAGCAACCGACATCAGCAGCGTCTTGCGCATCTGCGCCCTCCTGGATGAACAGGAGCCTCAGGGGACAGCCGGTCTGGCCACGCTCCCGAGGTTCCATCTCCACATGGGCCGCGGCAACATCGCGGGGCAAAAAAACTCGGGGCGGCCACTGGGCCACCCCGAGGCAACACATGCTTGCTGCTTGTGGCTTGCTGCGACTACCGGTAGAGCGACTTCACCGAACCCCACGTGGACTTGGTGGTCGGCGTGGCGCCCGGGCAGCCCGTGGTCAAAGCGTTGGCCTGCCAGGTGATCCAGTTTTCGGAGCCCGGCGACGGGCTCTGAAGCACCACATTCGGCACGCCGAACGAGGTCAGGTTGATGGTGTTCAACACCAAGCACGCCGAACTCAGACAGCCCGTACAGGTCGTCGTGTTGGCGTTGCTGATGGCGAAGCCCATGCCGTACTGCTGGGCATCCGCCGCCACCGGCAGACCCGTTCCCGCCGCGATCGCCACGAGCCCCTTCAACTGGCCGCGGTCCACACCGGTCACGACCATGCCACCGCCGCCGCTGCCGTTATTGTCGAAGAAGTAGTGGTTGGCGCAGAGGACCGTCGGAAGACCAGTAGTGGCGTCCGCCGGCGAAACCGGACGCACTGAGAGCGCCGTCGCCCGCGGGGCGTTGCCGGCCGTCATGTTCCACCAGCACGGCATGACGCCACCCGTCACCTGGAAGTCGACGAAGGCTTCAAGCCCCTCGAGCTTATTGACCCCGGCGGGCGGTTTGAACGATGCATACATGGCCTGCAGTCCAATGTTGCTCGTGCAGGCCGACGTCCGCAGGCTCACAGCGCCAGCCTGACTGTAGCAGTGGTTCCAAGCCAACTCCAGCCCCACCGCGTGGGAGTAGGTGGCCGTCATGGCGAGCAAAGCACCCGCCATCAGTAGAGTCTTACGCATGTGTCGCCTCCAAGAAGTTTGGGGGGGTCCGATGATGAAAGCCGCGACTCATGGTCTTAACTAGCCACAATCTCTTCCGGCATCACCACCTTTACTGTTGACGACTTGATGCTCTCACAACACCGCCTTCCCGGACAGCGGAAGTTTACGGACAGTACGGGCTGCCACTCAAGGCCGAAGCGCCGCTCACGAAGTCAGCGAGCAGGATCGACTGGTCACCCGCGCCGACGGTACCGGAGCAGTCGAAGTCGGAACGGCCGGCAGCCGGGAAGTTGACGAAGTCGAAGATGACCAGGCTGAGGTCACCGGCGCCGATGCCGTTCACACCGTCACGATCGAACGTGGACGCGCTGATGTTCGGGAACGGCACGCTGTTCACCGTCACCGCAACGCAGGCGTTCGTCACACGCGGCGCGAGGTTGCCATTGCCGCCGGCCACGACGTTGACCACGAGAACACCGAGACCATTCGTCGTGCCCGTCACGCGCTTGCTGGCGCAGGTGGTGACCAGGTTCGCACCGCTGATGTTCTGGCTCAGCTTGACGTCGGTGCACGCCGTGAAGTCGAGCACGACCTCGGCGTTCGGCACCGGGGTATTGCCCGCGTCACGGATGACGTAGGTCACGGCCCCGGCCGGATCGGGTGTTGCCGGCGAGGCGTAGCCAGTGGTGACGATGCAGCTGGGCTTGGTCGAATTTGTCGCATTGGGGACGCCAGCCGACGCGGCGCCCGCGACCACGAGCCCTACGGCCGAAAGCAAGGTAGCCTTGCGAACCAAACCAGTCATTGTTGCACCTCCAAGTTGGATCACCCCGGTTGCGTTAGGAGCGTAGCTCAGTTGCGCGCAGTCAGGTTTGGCTTGCAGCCACCTCCTTTCGAACTCAGTTCGAATCGCATCGAGTTCGAGTGTCAAGCCGGGCCCATCTCTCGCGACAGCAAGGCTTTCCGAGACGGCAATAGTCTAGGATTCCGGAGAGCCCTCTGTCAAGGAAGTTTTTAGCCCCCAACTTCCAACTCGACACTCATTTACACCTTGTTACCCGCCGACCCTGGTCATTCGACCAGGCGGATCGTCCCGGACTCCGGCCCGCTGCTCGCCGGCCGCCCTGGACTCCCCGCGCTTCCCCCGTGGTGGGCGAAACAGGGCTCGAACCTGTGACCCCTTGCGTGTAAGGCAAGTGCTCTACCAGCTGAGCTATTCGCCCGATTCCTGACCCTTGACCCGCCACAGGAGAGAGGCCGGGATGAGCACGCAGTAGCCCAAAACCAACAGGATCGGAGCCAGAGTGATGGAGCCCCTGGCCAGAGCCATGAAACCGGCGACCAGGGCAGCCACCCCGAGTCCCAGCAGCACGCTGTTGGCCAGTCCCCAACTGAAGCCGAGGTCCGTTTCAACGGGCCTGCGAGCGGCTCGGGGCTTCCTGATGGTGGTCTTCACGGCGCTCATCGAGTCTCCTCCTCCCCCCGTCGGCGAAAAACACAAAAGCCGATGCTCCCGGATCCTACAATCCGGCCGAGACCATCGGCTTACCGGTGCCATCTGAGGCCCGGGGCACGGACGATCTCAGCGAAGATCGCGCTCTGTGCCGCCGCCTCCGTAGGGGCGCAACCCTCATACCCTCACCCACCTCCCCAAGGTTCCCGGAAGGTTGTGCTCAGAAGATTGTTGTTGGGTGGGGGCAACCCGACGGGGCTTTAGCGGTTGCCGGCCTGAAGCGCGATTCCTGGCTAATCTACTGTAACATTTGGTGTTACGTCGTCAGACAACAATCTTCTGAGCACAACCTCCGGGTTCAGGCTGCCTGAACGGAGGCCGGCCATGTCCAGCGTCACGAACCGGAACCCGAGCCCTTCAAGCCCCTTCACCAGCTTCTCCCTTATCCCGGGCTCCAACGCCCTCGGGAGGTCGGCCAGGGGGAGCTCGACTCGGGCCATCTCGCCGTGGTGGCGGACCCGCAGTTCCCGGAAGCCCAGGTCGCGGACCAGTTCTTCGGCCCGTTCGACCATACGGAGGTTGTCGCGGGTGATCTCGGTGCCGTAGGGGATGCGGGAGGCCAGGCACGGGGAGGCGGGCTTGTCGTGGCTCGAGAGGCCGAAATGGGTCGCGGCGGCCCGGACGTCGGCCTTGGTGAAGCCCAACTCGGCCAGGGGCGAGCGCACCCGGCGCTCGGCGGCGGCGCGGCGGCCGGGGCGCCAGTCGGTCAGGTCCTCGGTGATCGTGCCGTCCAGGACGGCGGCGGCGCCGGTGCGCCGCGCGACCTCGTCGAGCCTGCGATAGAGCTCGCTCTTGCAGTGGTAGCAGCGGTCGAGCGCGTTGGCGCGGAACTTCGCGTCGGCCAGCTCACCGGTGGCCACGATCTCCACCTGGGCGCCGAACGCCGCGGCCTGTTCGAGCGCCAGCGTCAGCTCGCGGGCGGCGTAGGAGTCCGAGCGGCCGATGACGCCATGGGCGCGCTCCCCCAGCACGTCGTGGGCGGCCCGCAACACGAGGCTCGAGTCCACGCCGCCGGAGTAGGCGACGACCACCTCGCCCAGGGACGCGATCAGTGCGCGCAGGCGCTCGAGGCGCCCGCGCCAGTCGAGCTCGGGCAGGGGCCGGGTGGTGGGCTCGGCGATGTTGAGCAGGGAGGCGTCAACGTTCATCGGGCGACGAGGGTAGCACACGGCGGCGGTGAAGCGACGGGTCAGGGCGTCCTTTTGGCGACGGGCTTGGCGACCGGCGCGGTCGCGGCGGGCTTCTTCGCGGCGGTGACCGGCGGCGCGGTGACCGCGGGAGCGGCGGGCTTCTCGGCGACCCCGACGGCGGTGTCGGTGCGCGCGGCGGACTTCGCGGGGTCCGGAGCGTTCTCGGGGCCCATGGGCTCGGGCTTGGAGCGCACCTGCCGGATGAACGCCAGGTGCTGCTCGTAGGTCTCGGAGAACTTGTGCCGCCCGGTGCCGTCGGCGACGAAGTAGAGCTCCTTCAGGCCGGGGAGCGGATCGATCACCCCGGCGATGCTGGCGCGCCCGGGATTGCAGATGGGGCCGGGCGGGAGGCCCTCGTAAAGGTAGGTGTTGAACGGCGAGGCGACGCGCAGGTCGCGGAACAGCAGGCGCGTGCGCGGGCGGCCGCCGATGGCGTAGCCCACGGTGGGGTCGGCCTGCAATCGCATCCCCATGGCCAGCCGGTTCAGGTAGACGCTGGCGATGCGGGGGCGCTCGATGTCCACGCCGGCCTCGGCCTCGACGATCGAGGCGAGCGTCAGCACCTGGTGGAGCGAGAGCCCCAGCGGCAGCGAGTCGCGGCCGGCGGCGGCGCGCAGCAGGATCCCGAGCGTGCGCCTGGCCATGGTGCGGAACGCCACCTCGGGCGAGGTGCCGGGCAGGAACTCGTACGAATCGGGCGCGAGGTAGCCCTCGATCGAGGGCGCGGAGATGCCGAGCGAATCGAGGAACGCCCGGTCCTTGGCGAGCGAATCGAAATCGGCCACCGGGACGCCGAGATGGTTCGAGAGCAGCAGGCTCACCTCGGTGGTGGTGAGCCCCTCGGGGATGGTGACGACGTTCAGCCCGCTCATGCCGCGGGCGAGCGCCCGGAGCAGGGTGGGGACACTGGTGCCGAGCTGGAACGAGTACTGGCCGGCCCGGATGTTCCGGTCCAGTCGCATGGCCCGGGCGAGCACCTGGAAGCCGAGGGTGCCGCTCAGGAGGCCGACACGCTTGAGCTCGTCGCTCACCTCGCGCAGCGTCTGGCCGCGCTGGATGAGGATGACCCGGTGCTCGGGCGAGGGGAACAGGCCGGCCGGCAGATACATGTCGGCGGCCACGGCGAGTCCGGCGGCGATGAGCAGCAGCAAGGCCCATCGGCTGGGGCGGAACATCCGGCGGCGGGTCATTCCCCCATTATCGGCCAGGAGCGGGCTCGGGCGCACACCACGCTGGGGAGCCGGGCGGGGCGTCGGGGGTTCTCGCTCGCTCGCGGGGCCCCGTCGCTGGCGCCCTTCGGG
>JBKJXJ010000036.1:0-4873 GCA_046716125.1 Candidatus Eiseniibacteriota bacterium | reverse complement strand
ACCACCCGGTGCATCACGGTC
This sequence comes from Candidatus Eiseniibacteriota bacterium, assembly GCA_046716125.1. Classification (GTDB taxonomy): domain Bacteria; phylum Eisenbacteria; class RBG-16-71-46; order RBG-16-71-46; family RBG-16-71-46; genus WS-11. The sequence continues at coordinate 4,852 of JBKJXJ010000036.1, read as the reverse complement.
GGACCCGGCACCTACTCGCTGGTGACCACCGACGTGGCCACCGGCTGCGTCAGCAATACCAACTGCTCGGTGACCATCTTCGAAGACCCGTGCAGGCCGGGCTTGTGCCGCATCACCGGCGGTGGCTGCCTGAACGAGAACGGGAGCAACCAGGGTCGGAAGCAGCACACCTTCGGCGGCAACGTCAGCCCGGCGCACCCCGGCGGGGGGCCGACCGGCAACGAGTGGCAGCACGTGGTCCGCTCCGGGCGCACGATCCTTTACAACTTCCACAGCCATGACGCCCACATCGTCGAGTGCTCGCTGGTGCCCCCGGGGCCGTGCAGCCCGCCGGCCCAGGACACGCGCGCGGACTTCGAGGGCACCTGCAAGTACAGCATGGGCCCGGGCACACGCGAGCTGGACGGGAACTTCGATGCTTACATCATCGATCACCGGGAAGGCGCCTGTAACGCGGGTACGCGCGACGAGTACTCGATCACCGTGCGGACCGGCCTGGTGCAGGGTCAGGGCACGGTCGTCTTCCAGGCCAGCGGCGCGATCGACTGCGGCAACCTGCAGATCCACGCGTTGAAGCCGGGGCTCGCGGTCGAGGGCGGGGTGAGGACGCCGGACCTGGTCGGGCTGGAGGAGTCGGCCGGGTCGTTGTCGGAGACGACCGAGTCGCTGGCCCTGTTGAACCGTGCGGTACCGAATCCGTTCACCGGAACCATGAGCTACGCGTACGAGGTGACGGGCTTGGCCCAGCCGGTGGAGATCAGCGTGTACAACGTCGCGGGACGCCTGGTGAAGTCGCTGACCCAGACTACGCAGGGGCCCGGTCGGTACTCGGTGAGCTGGCAGGGTACGGACCAGCGCGGCGAGCGGGTGGCGAACGGGGTGTACTTCCTGCAGGTCCGGCTCGGAATCGAGACTCGGACGCATCGCGTCATCTACCTGAGGCGATAGCCCCGGGGAAGCAATCGGGAGGGGGATGCGGTTCGCATGCCGCAATCCCCCTCTCCTTCAGCGGAGAGGGTCTCGGAGGCTAGGATCCGATCCGCACGAACTTTCGGCGGAGCGCCTTCGGCCCCACCTCTAGGTAGGAAAAGTAGACGCCCGCGGGGACGTCCTGGCCGGCGCTGCTCCGGCCGTCCCATCTGAGGAGCTGGACGCCGGGCGTGGCAGCGCCCCGCAGCTCGGCGACCCTGCGGCCACGAACGTCCACGATCCGCACTCGCACCGGGGTGCTCGAACCCCCGGTCAGCGCAGCCTGGGTGATCTCGAACTCGAACGAGGTGAGGTCGCGACTGGGGTTCGGATAGACGGGCCGGAAGGCGAGCCCGGTGGTGAATCCCGGACCCTCCACGGCGGTCACGCCGGACGACGTGAGGTCGAGCTTTCCATAGCCCCACTTGCCGTTCGGGATCGCGCCCGTATAGCTGTCGGAACGGGCGCGCGCGCGCAGCTCTAGGCGGGCCTGACTCGGCGTGAGGCTGCCGAACTGCTCCATCAGGAGCGCGACCGCGCCGGTGGTGTGCGCGTTCGCCATGCTGGTTCCCTTGACGATGTGGTGCTTCCCGTCGAGGTCCTGGTACACCGGGCTGACGACCGCGTCGGCCGACAGGGTCGACATCACGCCGTAACCGGGCGCCATGAAGTCCGGGCGCTGCACGCCGTCGCGACGCGGGCCGCGTGACGAGAAATCGGACACGCGCTGGAGCGGCGGCGACCCGCTGTACTTCGCCGTCGAGTTGTTGAGGTTGATCCACGAGACCTTGGTGGTATAGGCGCCGGTCGAGATCACCGAGTCCGCGGTGGCCGGGCTGCTGACGGTCGTCGAGGTGTCGATAGCCGCTCCGGAGAACGCCGGGCGAACGGTGGTCGCGAACACGTAATCGCTGATCCACCAGTGAGACAGTCCGGTCGTCGTGCCGCTGCGGCGCTGGACGTTGATCCTCCAGGTGCCCGACCGGGGGCGAGGGGAGCCGTCGTTCCCGTAGGCCACCATCACGAGAATCTGCTTGGCCCCCAGCGTATTGGTGGTGATGCCGTTCTGGATGAACAGGGTCCCGTCGGCGGTCTCGAGGTAGCCGGATGAGCCGCCCGGTACGATGACGCTCGTCTGGATGCCGGTCGGCGAGATGACCCTGACGTCAAATGACGCCGACCCATTGTGCCAGCCTTCGATGTAGAGGATCTCGTTCAGGGTCGGGCTGGGCGTATACGTGGGGATCGTGAACAGCACGTCCGTGGACGCCCCGGACGCGAGGTCGATCCGTGCGTGACCGTTCTCGAGGCCGCGATTACCGGCCGCCGCCGTGATCACCCGGCCCGGGCCGGTCAGCGCGCTCAGTGACCGGTCGAACGCGTACGTCCCGTCGTGCGCGCCCTTGGGGATCGAAAGGCTGAGGTTCACCACCGCCGGCTTTTGAAGATCTGCCGCGCGCTGGAACACGTAGTTGACCGCATCGATGACCTGGCTCTCGTAGAGCAGGGCCTTGACGGCGATGATGTCCGCGCGCGGGGCAACACCGACATAACGCCAGGCGGCCTGGGCATTGCCGGTCCCCTGCCCGTTGCCGGCCGCGACGCCGGCGACATGGGTCCCGTGACCCTCGGTATCCTTGAAGTAGGTGACCTGGCCGGCGTTGATCTGGCTCGCGCTGTATTCGACGCCGTAGGCGTACCCCGGGGGAGGAGTCCCCGACCACGTCTGGTCCCAGGCGTACTTGAAACGCGTGTTCCCGTTCATCTCCTTGAAGTCGGAGTGGCGTGGATCGACGCCCGTATCGACGATCCCGACGATGACGTTGCGGCCGGTGATGGCCCCCACCGGATAGGACGGCGGGTCCCCGGCCCAGAGGGCGTCCGCCCCGGTCTCAGGCAGGCTGACGTCGAGCGCCTGCTCGAGGCGGGCGGCGGCGCTGACCCGGTCGACACCCTGCACCGCGAGGATGTTTGGCAGGAGTCCGATCGGCACCGTCGCCGTGATCACATCGCCCGCCACCGTGCCGACGATCGCACCCTGCAGCTCGAGCTGAGATCGATCCGCCGTGCCCTCGATGAGGAGCGCCACAGGTGTATCAGGCCCGATGTCGGGGCTGCCGGAGTTGGCCAGGCCTCCGCTCCAGTCCCCGTCAACGACTTCGGCCGCGCGCGCCGGCAGAGCCCTGCGCGCGTGCGCGCGCTGCATCATGAGGCCGAGGATGGGGTCGACACGGGAATCGTGGCTGGCCTCGTCGAGCGCGAGAACACGCGGCGGCTCTGCCCGCGCGACCCCGAACATACCGACCAGGGCGATCGCGGCGGCGAAGGCCGTCCACGAGCGGGTCGAACACAGTCGGGAGTATCGCGTCGGGTATCGAGGCTCGCGCATCGTCGATTGATTCCCCTGCCTTGAGGCCTGTCGCACGGGGAGTCATTGCGCTTCGCACCGTGCGGGGTCGGATAATGCGCGACCGCAGGCAGCAAGGGCCGAGCCAAGGGGAGTGACACGACGTTGAGCGATCAAAAGTGCCGTATGTCCCGGCGCTTCACCAGCACGCCGAAATGCTCGTCGTCGATGGAGTGCATCTTGTGAAGGTAACTGTGGCAGGGTGCATCGTATTTACCTACCCGACGACATCGTGCCAGGACACGTCGACGTCAAGAGGTTGCGCGGACGCGCGATGCGATCACTCGGTCGTCAGATGAAGAGGACCGCGAGGCGAAGAGAGTGCGCGGGCGGATCAGCTCCAGTACAGGATGCGCCCGCACGAGGCGCACAGGCCGGGCGCCCCGGTGATCTCCGCGGCGCGCACCTCGGCGGCCGGCCGCGCGGCCGAGGTCGGCAGGGTGACGAAGCACCCCAGGCACACGCGGTCGCGGACCGCGGCGATGCCGCGTCCATAACGCTGGCGCGCCCGCTCGTATCCCACCATCCAGCGGCGATCGATCGCCCGGGCGAGGCGATCGCGTGCCGCGACCAGCCGCGGCACGTCGACGACGACGAATCCCAGCTTGCGCAGCCGCTGGCGCGACCCGACCGCCTCGACCTCGCGCAGGAGCAGGTCGACATCGCCGAGCAGCACGAGACCGGAGAGCGCGCTCACGGGTGCGCCCCGGCGAGCACCCCGGCCACCTCGGCGAAGGTCCCGGCCTCGAGGAGCCGCTGGCGGTTCCGCTGCAGCCGCGCCACCGCGACGGCATGGGCGAGGAACGCATGGTGCGCCTCCTCCCCCCACTCGCCGGGACTCAAGACCAGCAGCACGAGGTTGGCCGGGAGCTCGTCGGCGGCATCCCACTCGATGCCACGATGCGAGCGCGCCACCACCAGCGCGGCGCGATCGACGGTAAGGGAACGTGCGTGCGGGACGGCGACGCCTTTGCCGATCGCCGTGGTGCCGAGGCGCTCGCGCATCCGCAGCAGCTCGACCAGCGGCGCGACGCCGCGCACCGCTCCCGCGCGGTGGGCCAGAGCGACCAGTTGCGCGAGGACGGAGTCCCTGTTCCGAGACTTGAGTTCCGGGATGTAGAGCGAGGGGTCGAGGACCGGAGTGGCCGTGCCGAGCGTCATCGGCGATCAACCTCCTTGTGCCCCCGCAGGGTAGCACCCGGACCGGTCGGCCACCACCGGACGCTGCTTGCGGATCAGGTCCTGGGGTGCCAGGTCCAGCCGCGCGAACGGAGCCAGCGCACGGTCAGCCACCCCAGGCCAACTCCAAGCGCCATAGCGAATAACACGTCGCTGAGAAAGTGACGGTTGAGGTACACCCGGGAGAAGGCGACGGTGGCCGCGAGGAGCCACAGCGGCGGCGCGAGCCAGCGCCACCGCATCCCCAGGACCAGAGCGAGGGCGGCCGCGTTGGCCGCGTGGCTCGAGGGGAACGAG
>JBKJXJ010000035.1:0-9023 GCA_046716125.1 Candidatus Eiseniibacteriota bacterium | reverse complement strand
CCACGCGGCAACCCCCCCCCGGGGCCGCCAAACGGCCCGCCCCGGTTCGCTTCCTCCGGGCTCCCGGCGGGCCCCGCCGGGTCTTCTCCCGCCCTCAAGGCCCCGAACGGGGTCGCCGATAACACGGGGGCGGTCCGACCCTGGTCCGGTGCCCCGCCCCGCCGCATTCCCAGACCCCGAGGAGTTCCATTGGCCCTGACCGAATCCGTGCCGTCCGCTGCCACGACGGCCGCGGCACGGGAGCCCGCATTCGCGATGAGCGTGGACGTCGAGGACTACTTCCAGGTCCAGGCGTTCGCCGGTCTCGTGCCCAGGGCCGACTGGGACAGGTGGCCCTGCCGGGTCGAGGCCAACGTGGACCGGATCCTCGCGGTCATGGACGACACGAACGCTCAGGGGACCTTCTTCACCCTCGGCTGGGTGGCCGAACGATACCCCGCCATGATGCGGAGGATCGCGGCGTGCGGCCACGAGATCGGGTCGCACGGGATGTCCCACCGCATGCTGACCGAGCTCTCGCCGGCCGAGATGCGGGCCGAGGCGCGCGATTCCCGCCGCCTGCTCGAGGACCTGACCGGGACTCGCGTCGAGGGCTATCGCGCGCCGAGCTACACCATCGATCGTCGCACCCTGTGGGCCCTCGATGTACTGATCGAGGCCGGATACACATACGATTCGAGCATGTTCCCCATCCGGGGCAGGCGATACGGCCACCCGGAGGGACCGACGTGGCCTACCCGCGTCCCGGTCGGCCGGTCGGAGATCGCCGAGTTCCCGATGACGACGATCGGCGTCGGTCCTATTCGGATACCGGTCCTCGCGGGTTCATACCTGAGGCTGCTCCCCGGCTGGGTCTCGATGGCCGCGGTTCGGTATCAGCAGCTCCGCAACCTCCCGGTGGTCGTGAATATCCATCCCTGGGAGGTCGATCCCGGCCAGCCCACCATCGGAACCTCCCGGCGCCGCGCGTGGAGTCACTATTCACGCCTCGGCGCGACCGCCGGGACGCTCAGGAGCGTGCTGGGAATGGCCCCTTTCGCGAGCGTGCGCGAGCGGCTTCACGATCTCGGTGTACTCGGCGGGCCTCCGGCGGCGCGCGAGGCGGCCCGCTAGCCCGTTCACATTGCACAATGCGCGGAAACCATGCCGAGTGCCGCGTGGTTTACCCCAATCGAACACCAAAGACACTACTATCGTTACTGGTCATTGATACCCGATTGTTAGTTGAGCTATAGTCACTGCGTTGGGTCGTGGCCGCGATGGATCGCATGAGTGACCGCTCGAACCGGGCGTCGCTCCCCACCCTCCCTGGACCAGCCCCCCGGCCGTCCTGCATGGGTTGGATCACAGACCAAATGGGTACTACCGATTTCATACCCGGCGCCGCCCGTGAGGCGGGCCCGGGCGCCTGTCCCTTCGCGTAAAGGGCCGGAGGCAGTGAAGGAATGGTAACGCTGGGTGCCGATTGGCAGATGAGCTCCTGGGCCGGGGAAGACCTCGCCGGGGAGTCGCCCTACCACCGCAAGAAGCGGGTCCTTGACGTGGTCCTCGCGTCGATCGCGCTGATCGCGCTCCTGCCGGTGTTTCTGCTGGTGGCCATCGCCGTTCGACTCGATAGCCGCGGACCGGCGCTCTACAAGCAGGAGCGGGTCGGTCTGAATCGTCGCCGGGGGCCGGGCGCGACGCCCATCCGTGGGAATCGGCGCAAGAAGCACAGCTTTGGCAGGCCGTTCACCATCTACAAGTTCCGCAGCATGGTGTCGGACGCCGAGAAGACGACCGGCCCGGTGTGGGCCAAGGAGCGGGATCCGCGTGCCACGCGGGTCGGATCCTTCCTGCGCCGCAGCCACCTCGACGAGATCCCTCAGCTCTTCAACGTGCTCCGCGGCGACATGAGTATGGTCGGTCCGCGGCCGGAGCGTCCCCAGCTGTTCGGCGACATCGTCGCCCAGATCCCGGAGTACGCACTCCGGTGCCGGACGCTGCCGGGCATCACCGGCATCGCCCAGATCAGGAACGGCTACGACGACTCGCTGCAGTCGGCGGCACGCAAGGTCCAGTATGATCTGTACTACATCCGCAAGGGCAGCGCGCTCATGGACATCAAGATCATGATGGCCACGGCGCTCGTCCTGGCGAAGGGGAAGCAGCACGAGTAGCCGGTTCCCCCGACCGGCTGCTGCCGCCCGACGGCGCCCGCGAGGGCGCCGTTGCCATTGATGGCGAGCGCGTCACCCCGGGACAGCTAACGTCCGAGGACGAGCCGGAGATAGGACCGCATCAGGTCGTCTCCCCACAGGAACACGACCATCGCGGCGGGAGCGAGGAGCGTCCCGAAGGGGAGTGCCGTCTGTCCGCTCCCGGTCCGTCGCGCCATGAGCACGACGCCCCAGATGCTGCCGGCGAGCGCGGCGAGGAAGAGCGTGACGAGCGTGAGCTTCCAGCCCAGCACCGCCCCGAACATCGCGGCCAGCTTGATGTCTCCGCCACCCAGCCCTTCCTGCTTCCGCAACCTGAGATACCCCCAGGCCAGAAGCCAGAGCAGGCCGCTCCCGACCACCATCCCGAGCAGGGCGTGCTGGGCTCCGCCGGGGCGCGGCAGGACGGCCGCGAGGGCGATCAGGGTGCCGGGGAACGTCAGCGCGTCGGGCAGGAGCTGGAAGTCCAGATCGATCCACATCAGGGCCAGCATCAGGAAGCCCCAGAGGGCGAGGAACGGCAGCGCGGGGACCCACCCGACCTGGAACAGCACCAGCACCGCCCAGACCCCGCACAGCAGCTCGGTGAGCGGATAGCGCCATCCGATGCCCGCTCCGCAGTGCCGGCAGCGCCCGCGCGCGGCCAGGAAGGAGAGGAGCGGCACGAGATCCGCGGGCCCAAGCGTCGCCCCACAGGCCGTGCACGCGGACCTGCCCTTCACCCATGAGAGCCCGCGCGGGACCCGCCAGGCGACCGCGCTCATCGCGCTGCCCATGATGACGCCGAGCAGGCCGACGAAACCGACCATCCAGAGCGAAGGGTTGGGACCGGCCGGATAGGGGAACATGGCGGCCGGCACAATACAGCCCCGGGGCCGATTGGGAAGCCGGTTTTGTGATGCGCCCGGTGGCGGCGCTCAGGAGCGCGGCACGTTGCACTCGGGCCGATGGTGATTGCAGGTTCCAATCGACTCCCGGGACCGGCTCGGCGCGCGACCATCCATCATGGGGCCCGCAACGGTCGCGCACAGGCCCACCTGCGTCCGCCGCGCCGGCGTGCGTTCGGGCCCGCCCATCGGGCCGGCCGGAGGGCATGTTTCGTGCTCGACCGTCCGGCGGACATCCGTGGGGGGGATCGATGAGCCATCGGTGCCACGCAACGCAGCAGAGACGAGCCGGGGCCGGGGCCGGGCTCGTCGCCGTCGCGCTGATCCTCATGTTGTCGCCGGCCGTGGCACGCTCGCAGGGCGCCCCCACCGACAGCCTGATGCTGGATTGGACCGCGCCCGGGGACGACGGCTCGGTCGGGACCGCGTCGGCCTTCGAGATGCGCTACTCGACCTCGCCGCTCGACGAGACCGGCTGGAACTCGGCCACGCTCGTGAGCGGCCTCCCTGCGCCCCAGCCCGCCGGCACCCGGCAGAGCATCGTCGTGCGCGGCCTGACCTTCGGGACGACCTACTGGTTCGGGATCAAGACAGTCGACGAGGCCGGGAACTGGTCCGCGCTCTCCAACGTCTTGCGCTGGGACTGGGTGCTCGACACCGCAGCACCCGCGGCGCCGTCAGGTATGAGCGCGGCGCTCCAGACCGGCGGCGACGTCCAGGTGGGCTGGTCGCCGAACGCCGAGGGCGACCTCGCGGGCTACACCCTCTATCGCGCGTTCAGCGCGAGCGGGCCATTCAACCCTCTCAACGGCACGCTCCTCGTCACAACCGGCTACCTGGACGGGGCGATCCCCTCCGGCACGGCGGCGGTCTGGTACCAGGTCAGCGCGAGCGACGGCTCGGGCAACGAGAGCGCCCGCAGCAGTACCGTGAGCCTGACGCTGGAGGCCGAGGCCGCGGCCGGGGTCTGGGAGATGCCACCGTGCTTCCCCAACCCGAGCGGTCCTGGGACGGCGATTCGTATCCCGGTGGTGGCGCCGTCCGCGGGCGGCACCGCGCACCTCGAGATCGTCAACAGTATCGGACAGCGCGTGCGGCGTATCGATCCCGGCGCGTTCCCGCCCGGCGCCTCCGAGGTCCAATGGGACGGCCGGAACGACGCCGGGCGCGATGTCGCCCCCGGCGCCTACACGGTGTGGCTGATCGCGGAGCCGGCACGGATCGGCGTCCGCGTGGTGAGGGTGCCATGAGGGCCCGAGCGTCCAGGATGACGACCTGCTCACGGGCGGCCGTCGCGGCGCTGATGATGAGCCTGTCCGGGAGCGTCGTCGCCCATGCGGGATTCGAGAACGCCGGCACGACGGCGGCGAACTTCCTCTCGCTCGGCTCGGGCGCACACACGCTCGGCATGGGGGGCGCCGTCCTCGGCCTCGGCGACGACGTGGGCGGTGCCGCCTGGAATCCGGCCGCGCTGGGCTGGGTGAACGGCACCGAGGGTGCGCTCTCGCATGCCGGGCTTCCGAACGGGACCTTTCAGGAGTGGGCCGCGGTGGGAGGCCGATTCGGGGGCTCGCCCACACGCTGGGCGGTGAACGGGCTCTATCAGGGCGAGGGCTCGTTCGACGGACTGGACGCGACCGGCGCCTCGACCGGGAGCTTCTCGGTCTCGAGCATGGCGTTCGGCGCGACGCTGGCGCACCAGCTCGGTCAGCGGGCGACCCTCGGCGTCGGCGCCAAAGCCGTGCGAGAGCACATCGCGACCGCCTCCGGCTCCGGATTCTCGTTCGACGCCGGCCTGATGGTGCGCGCCGGCCTGTTCGGTATCGGGATCGCCGCGCAGAACCTGGGAGGCCGCATGAGCTACGGCGCATCGAACTACCCGTTCCCGACCAGCTATGGCGTCGGGCTGGGCTTCTCGCACCCGACGACCGGCGTGCGGATCGCGGTGGATGCCAACTTCCCCCGGGCCTATCACCGCGATGTCCGCGCCGGCGCCGAGTGGCTCTACCGCGGCGTGCTCGCGTTGCGGGCCGGGTACCGGAAGGAGATGGGTACGGCGGGGGATCCGCTCGATGGACCCTCGTTCGGGCTCGGCGCCAGCCATCGCGGCATGTGGCTGGACTATGGCTACCTGCTTCCCAACCAGGGGAGCGGCCAGCACCGGATGGGCCTGCGATTCAGCCTCGGCGCGTCGGCCGGCACGCAGAAGGCCGCGGTGGCGTCTTCGAAGCCGGCCCGGCCGGTGGCGTCGAGCAAGCCCGGGGAGTTCGACTGGGCGCGAGACGGATCGCGGCTCGAGCCCAGGAAGTCTTCGAAGCCCTGACCTCGCGCTAGAGCGGGAACGCGCCCTCGAACTTCGTCCCCTCGCCGAGCGCGCGCGCATGGCGCATCTGCTCCGCCAGGTGGGGCGGCATCTCCTGATAGACGTCGGTGAACATGCTCTCGATCGAGGGCGGAGGGAGCGCCTCCGCTTCCAGGATGGCGCTCCCGATCTCGGCGTTCAGCTCCTCCTTCCAGCGCTCTTCGTCGCCCTCGGTGAGCACGCCGGTCGAGAGGAGCCAGGTGCGCAGGCGCGCGAGCGGATCGCGCCGCTCCCATTCGGCGACCAGGCCTGAGTCCCGGTAGCGGGTCGGATCGTCGCTCGACGAGTGGCCGGACATCCGGAACGTCACCGCCTCGACCAGCGTCGGGCCCTCGCCGCGGCGCGCGCGCTCGACCGCCTCACGGGTCACCTCGATCACCGCGAGGATGTCGTTGCCGTCCACACGCACGCCCTGGATTCCGTAGGCCAGGGCCTTGATGGCGATGCTCTCCGAGGCGGTCTGGCGCGCCAGCGGCACCGAGATCGCCCACTGGTTGTTCTGGCAGAAGAACACCAGCGGCAGCTTGAAGACGCCCGCGAAGTTGGCGGCCGCGTGGAACTCGCCGCTCGAGCTGGCGCCGTCGCCCATGTAGCCCATGCACACGACGTCGTGCCCGAGGTGGCGCGCGGCCCAGGCGGCGCCCATCGCGTGGGGGAGTTGGGTGCCGATCACCGAGGACCATGCCACCGTCCGGACCTTGCGGTCGCTGAAGTGGCAGGGCATCTGCCGGCCCATCAGGACGTCGCCGCTGTTCCCGATCAGCTGGCAGACGATCTCCCGGATCGTGGTGCCGCGCCACAGTGACACGCCCATCTCGCGCAGCGCAGGGAACACCCAGTCGGTCGCGCGCAGCGCGTACCCCGAGCCGGTCACCGCCGCCTCCTGTCCGTGGGCGGTGCCGTAGAAGCCGATGCGCCCCTGCCGCTGGAGCGACAGCATGCGCTGGTCCAGCACGCGCATCTTGACCATGTGCCGGAGCAGGGCGCGCAGGTCCTCCGCGGGCACGTCGGGCGCGCTTCCGGCCAGGCGCCCCTCGGGGTCGAGCCGTTGCAGCATCGGCAGGCTCATCCCACCTCCTCCGTGTTGAGCCAGGCGGCGGGATCGGCCAGCCGGGCGATGACGGCGTACAGGAATTCGGCCCCGACCGCCCCGTCCACGACGCGATGGTCGAGCGAGAGCGAGAGGTTGGTCATCTCGCGGATGACGATCGCGTCATCCACGACGACCGGCCGCTTCTTCACCTCGTGGACCCCGAGGATGGCGACCTGCGGGTGGTGGACGATCGGTGTGGCGAGCAGGCCGCCCCGCGCGCCGGTGCTGGTGACGGTGAACGTGCCTCCCTGAAGCTCGTCGAGTTTGAGCGTCCCGCCGCGCGCCGCATCCGCCAGTCGGCGGATCTCGCCCGCGATCGCGAGCAGCGAGAGGCGGTCGACATCCCGCACCACCGGCACGGTCAGCCCCTCGGACGTGGCCGTGGCGATGCCGACGTGGTAGTAGCGCTTGAGCACCACTTCGTGCGCCGCGTCGTCGAGGCTGGAGTTGACCAGCGGGAACCGCCGCAGCGGCTCCACCAGCGCTTTGACCACATAGGCGAGGTAGGTGAGGGGCACGCCCGCCGCATGCGCCCGTGTCGCCCGCATGTGATCCGACACCGCACTCATGTCGCACTCCGCGACAAACGTGAAGTGCGCCGCCGTATCGAGAGACCGCCGCATATTCTCCGCGATCCGCCGCCTCAACCCCCGCAACGGCACCCGCTCCTCGGGTCCCGAAGCCGCGACCTGCGACCCGGAAGCAGAGGCGCCAACAGGAGAGGCGCCGATAGGAGAGGCCTTCACACTCGCCGCCGCGGCAAGCCTCACATCGTCCGCCGTGACCCGCCCACCAGCCCCCGTCCCCAAGACAGCCTCCAGGGAGACACCCAACTCGCGAGCAAGCTGCCGCACGGCCGGCGTAGCCTGGACGCCTGCCGGACTCGCGGCTGTGGGGCGGCAGGTCCCATGACGAGTGGGGCTGGAGCGCCAGCGACGGGGCCCCGCGAGGAGTGGGAACCTGCCGCCCCCACAGCCGCCCCCGATCCAGCACCGACAGCGCCCGCTCCAGCAGACGTCCCAGCGCCCGCCACAGCTATCGTCACCATCAAGGCTCCGACAGGAATCACCTGCCCCTCCTCCGCATGGAGCGCCTCGATCGTCCCCGTCCGCGGGGACGGGATCTCGACATTCGCCTTGTCGGTCATGACCTCGACCAGCGGCTGGTCCTCGCGGACCGCGTCGCCGGGCTTGACCAGCCAGCGAACGATCTCGCCTTCCGCCACACCCTCGCCGATATCGGGCAATCTCACTTCGAATGGCATGTCCGTGAGCTCCCTTAATCCAGAAAGTCGAACCGGCCCGCCTAGGAGAAGGCCATGACGTGTTCGATCGCGCGCAGCGCGCGCGGGGCGTCCGGCAGGTAGCTGTGTTCGAGCGTGTAGGGGAAGGGCGTGTCGTAGCCGGTCACGCGCAGCACCGGCGCCTGGAGCGAGGTGAGCGCCTGCTCGGCGATCAGCGCCGCCAGTTCGGCCCCGTAGCCGCAGGTGCGCGGGGCCTCGTGCAGCACGACGACGCGCCCGGTCTTGCGCACGCTCGCGAGCACGGCCTCGCTGTCGAGCGGCGCCAGCGTTCGAAGATCCACGACCTCCACCGACCAGCCGCGCTCGGCCGCCGCGGTCGCGGCCTCGACCGCGACCGGCACCATCGCCCCGTAGGCCAGGATCGTGCAATGCTCGCCCTCGCGCGCGATACGCGCGCTGGAGAGCGGGACGGTGAAGCGTCCCTCGGCGACCTCATCGCGCACCGAACGGTAGAGACGCTTGGGCTCGAGGAAGATGACCGGATCTTCGCCGGCCAGGGCGGCGAGCAGGAGGCCCTTGGCGTCCGAAGGGGTCGAGGGGATGACCACCTTGAGGCCTGCCGTGTGGCAGAAGTACGCCTCGGGGCTCTGGGAGTGGTAGAGACCGCCCTTGATGCCGCCGCCGTATGGGGCGCGGACCACCACGGGGCACGCGTACTGGCCGGCCGAGCGCCAGCGGAGCTTGGCCATCTCCGAGACGATCTGGTCGAAGGCGGGATAGATGAAGTCCACGAACTGGATCTCGACCACGGGGCGCATGCCGTAGAGCGCCATCCCGATCGCCCCGCCGACGATCCCGTTCTCGGCCAGCGGTGTATCCACGACACGGTCCTCGCCGAACTCGGCCTGGAGTCCCTCGGTGACCCGAAACACGCCGCCCGCAAGGCCCACGTCCTCGCCGAGGATGACGACCTTCGGATCCTCGCGCAGCGCGATCCGGAGGGCGTCCTGGATGGCCTGGACCATGGTCATGGATGGCATGGGGATCTCCGGGGGAACCTGCTGAGCGGGCGCAGATTAGCCGAAGGGTGGGGGTCGGGCAACCGTCGCGTGCGGCCTCGAAGGCTCGCCATTCCGGGCTCAACTTTAGCCTTGCCAAATCCGATAATTAGCCTAGGCTTATTCAAATCACCCTCCTTCCGGTGGACGGGGGCGGCCGACTCGAGTGGAGACCCGATGTC
>JBKJXJ010000034.1:0-6412 GCA_046716125.1 Candidatus Eiseniibacteriota bacterium | reverse complement strand
GCGCCCGGGCGTTCGATCGCGACTGCGGGGTTTCACCGCGACGCCGGCCGACGCGTGTGTCATCCTTCCGGTCCTTCAGACCCACCCCGGACCCCGATCGGTTTCAAGGGAGACCGCATGTCACGTTGGACGCTCCTGCCGGCCGTCCTGTTATCGCTCGCCGCGGTCCCGGCCGGCGCGATGCGGACGCCGGTGGAACCGACCGTCGCCGGAATTCGCCTCCCGGGCGCGGGAGCGGTGGCCCTGCCGGATGAGGCCCGTCGCGCGCGCCTCGAGCGCGGCGCCGCCTGGCGCGAGTTCAACGCCCGGCACGGGCGATGGACCGCGCTCTGGAACACGCGGACCGAGAGCCCACACCGCGCGTTCGGACCCGCCATCCCGCTGCCGGGCTTCGCCGACCACGCGGCGGGGGTCGAGGCGGCGCTGCGCGCCTTCATCGCCGGCCGTCAGCGACTGTTCGGCACCCCGACGCTCGAGACCGTCAGAGCCCACAGGATTCGCGGCACCTGGTACGTGAGCTTCCGGCAGACCGTGCGCGGCATGCCGCTCCTGTTCACCGACTGGGAGTTCCGCGTCGGGTCGAACGGCCGGTTGTTCTCGTTCGGGGCCGATGCCCATCGGTTGGCGGAAGACGCGCTCCCGACCATCGCGCGGCTGCCCGCGGCCGTGGCGCGCGAGGCCGCGCGGGCCGGGCTCAGATTCGATCCCGGGCGCGACCGGGTTGAGGGCGGCGGGTCCCTCGCCCTGCTCCCTATCGCCGGCGAGGTTGGGCTCTCCTACCGGATCGTGGCCGAGGCCAGGGTGATGACAGCCGATCCGCCGGCGGACTGGCACACGCTGGTGGATGCCGCGACCGGCGAGGTGCTGTGGCGCCAGAACCAGGTCCGGCACGCGATCGGCGGCGTGGTCACCGGCGCTGTGCATCCCCTGCTGCCGACCGATCCGCCCGCGTCGCGGCCGCTGCCGAATCTCACGGTGAGGGTGGGCCCCGACTCGGTGAGGACCGGGCCCGCAGGCGTCTACCTCGCCCCGGCCTCCGGCGCGGTCACGGTGAGCGCCGAGCTGCGCGGGCGCTGGTGCAACGTCAACCGGCAGGATGGGGTCCCGGATGCCGCGTTCTCGAGCCCGGCCTCCGATCCCGGCCGGGTCATCATCACCTTCGATCCCGCCAACGCACACGAGGCCGAGCGCGACGGCTACTTCCACGTCAACGTGGCGCACGACTACATCAAGGCCATCGACCCCGCTTCGATCAGCATCGACCAGGTCGTGCCATGCCACGTGAACATCGACGACGTGTGCAACGCGTTCTTCTCTCCGATCAACGAGTCGGTCAACTTCTTCCGCGCCGGCGGCGGCTGCCCCAACACCGCCACCCTGCCCGACGTCGTCTACCACGAGTACGGCCACCTCGTGACTCACGAGGTCTACCAGCACGCGGGGCAGCTCATCGGGATGACCAACGCCGCCCTGCACGAGGGGCTGGCCGACGTGCTGGCGGCGATGATCCAGGACGATCCCGACGGCGGGAAGGGGTTCTTCGGACCCGGCACCGTGCTCCGGTCGCTGGACAACACCCGAAGGTGGCCGGAGGACGCAAACCCGGCGGACCCCCACATCACGGGGCTGATCATCGGCGGCGCGTTTTGGGATCTCCGTCAGTCGGCCGGGCTCGAGGTGGCGTCCCGGCTCTCGCACTTCGCCAAGTACGGCCTGCCCGACGACCCCGAGGCCGGCGTCGCCATGAACGAGTACTTCGTCGAGACCCTGGTCGCGGACGACGACGATGCCGATCTCTCCAACGGCACGCCGCACGCCGCCGAGATCATCGCCGCGTTCAACGCCCACGGCATCGGCACGGTGTTCTTCGTGGACGTGCTGCACACGCCGCTCGAGGACCAGCCGTGGACCGGTCCCTTCCAGGTGACGGCGACCGCGTCCTACGCCGGCGCCTTCGGCGCGCTCGCCGGGCCCCCCGCGCTCCACTACCGGGTCAACGACGGCGCCTGGCAGGCGGTGGCGATGACCGCCACCGGCCGGACGGACGAATACACTGCCGCGATTCCCGCGACCTACGGCGCGGTCGTGAGCTACTTCGTCAGCGCCACCGACGTGTTCGGAAGCGTGACCACCCATCCGCCATACGCGCCGGTCGAGCGTGAGCACCGGTTCATCGCCGGTGCCGCGAACGTGCTGACGAACCTCGACATGGAGACCGATCCGGGCTGGACCGCGGGCGCGGCGGGAGACGACGCGACCAGCGGCCACTGGCTGCGGACCGATCCCGCCGGCAGTCAGGTGATCGCCGGCATCGATGTGCAGCCGGAGCATGATCACACGCCGGGAGGCATCCAGTGCTGGGTCACGGGCAATGCCGGGATCCTCGCCCCGCCGGGAACCAACGATGTGGATGGCGGCAGGACGACGGTCACCACCGCGCCGCTCGATGCCGCCCCGATCTCCCGGGCTGCCGCCACCGGCGGCGTGGTCGAGCCGATGATCAGCTATTACCGGTGGTATACGAACGACCAGGGCCAGGATCCCGGCACCGACCTGTGGCGGGTGGACATCTCGAACGACGGCGGATTCAGCTGGGTCGGCGTGGAGCGCACCACCCGCAGCGACGCGAGCTGGCGGCGGGTCGTGTTCCGGATCGCCGACTACGTCGTGCCGACCAGCCAGGTGCGGCTGCGTTTCATCGCCGAGGACGCGGGTGCGGCCTCGCTGGTGGAGGCGGCGGTGGACGACCTGCAGCTCCTCGCCTTCTCTGACGTGGTCGCGGTCGGGCACGGGACGGCGCCTGGCGCCGTCGCGCTCGCCCTCGCCTCCTCGCACCCCGCCTCAGGCGCCCTGCGCCTCCGCTACACCCTGCCGGCGGCCGGGCCGATTTCGCTACGCATCTTCGACGCGAGCGGGCGGGCGGTGCGCACGCTGGTCGTCGGGCGCGCGGAGTCGGGCGGGCACCTCGTCGAGTGGGACGGGTGCGACGACCGCGGGGCGATGCTCCCGAGCGGCGCCTACTTCGCCCGGCTGGCCGCGGCCGGTGCCACCGTGGCGCGGACCCTGGTGCGGACGCGCTGAGCGGCGGAGCGACACGGCGAACGCCCGGGGACGGTGTCGCCCGCGGGCGTTCGGGTTTCTCAGACGGAGACTAGGACGATCTGGTGGCCGCCTTGTTCCGGAACTTGATCGTGCAGCCCAGCGACTTGGTCTCCTTGACCGCCACCGCCTTGCCGGCCGCGGTCGCGGAGAGGGCGTCGTTCAGCCAGCGGACGGACACCTCGGCGGGCTTGTGCGCGTTGTCATCCACCGCGCCGTGGTACGCCAGCTTCCCCTTGGCGTCGAACAGGAACACCTCGGGCGTGCGGGTCGCGCCGAAGGAACGGGCGACGTCCGACGTGGCATCCACGACGTAGGGGAACGCGAGGCCCAGCGCCTTGGCCCGCTCCTTCATCGCCGGCATGTCGTCCTCGGGCTTCACCGAGGCGTCATTGGAGTTGATCGCGATGACGCCGATGCCCTGCTTGGCGTAGGTGTTCCCGAGCTCGGCGATGCGCGACTCCCAGGCCTTTACCCACGGACAGGAGTTGCAGGTGAAGATCACGAGCGTCCCTTTGGCGCCCTTGACCTCGCCGATCGAAATGCTCTTGCCATCCACGCCCGTCATCTTGACGTCCGCCTTGGGCGCGGTCTTCCCGATCTCGAGCGCGTGGGGGCCGTCGTGCGCTCCGGCCGTCGTGGCCATTGCCAGCAGTCCCACCGCCAACCACCTCAGTGCACCTGGCTTCATGTCGCCTCCTTGAGTTCTCAGCGTGCCGGTTTCGAAGGCGCTGTGAGCGCCCCTTCGATCCGGCTCCTCAGCGAGTCATACGTGGTCCTGCCCTCGTGGAACCACAGCTTCCGACCCGTCCCGTCGTAGAGCAGGGTCACGGGCAGGGCGCCGCTCCAGCGAGCATCGAGGCTATCGATGAACGGCATGTCAGCACCCTGTTTGAGATAGGTCAAGAAATCGACGCCTTGCCCGGCCAGGAACCGCTTCGCGGCGGGGATCTGGCTGTCGATGTCGGCCGAGACCAGGACCAGCCGGAGCCCGCGCTCGCGGTACTCCTGGCGGATGCGCATCAGGTCCGGGAACTCCTCCCGGCACGGCACGCACCAGGTCGCCCACACGTTGAGCAGGACGAGACGGGCGCCGCCCGCGCGGACCGCCTGCTGCACCTGCTCGATCGTCGCCGGTTGGATCTCGGCGGCCGGCAGCGGCTCGGGCTTGGGCGTCTCGGCCGGCCGGGGGGCGCCGCAGCCGGCGAGCAGCGCCATCGCGAACGCCGCGACGACGAACCTCAGCCGGCGGTGCGCTTCGCGGAGCGCGACCTCCACCGTCGAGGGATGATCACCGCGGGCGAACAGGAAGCCCGGGTATCGCGAGCCCTCGGGGAACGGGATCATTCGCTCGCCGGGGTGTGCGGTGATGACGACCCGTTCGATCCCCGGCACGCGCCCGGCGTCCTCGACGCCTTCGACGCGCTCGAGCACGCCGGAGCCCGGGATGGGGATCATCATGACGCCGGCGCTGCGCGGCTCGCGCGTCAGCGTCGCCGTCTCCATGCCCAGGGCCGACATGAGGATCAGGGCCTCGAGCGAGACCCCGTCGCCGAAGCGCAGCACGCGCGAGCACAGCCCGCCGATCGGGCGCGCGGCGATCTCGATCAGCCAGAGATCACCATCGTCCACCCGCAGCTCGGCGTGGACGGGTCCGCGCGAGAGGCCGAGCGCCCGTGACGCCCGCTCCGTCGTGTCGGCGATGGCCGCCTGCACCTCGTCCGGCAGCCGTGAGGGCGTGACGTAGAGCGTTTCCTCGAAGCATGGACCATCGAGCGGATCGGGCTTGTCGAAGAGCGCCAGCACCTGGAGCCGTCCGTTCTCGAGCAGGCCTTCGAGCGCCACCTCGCGTCCCGGGACGAACGACTCGACGATCGCCGTCTCCGCCATCTCACCGCAAGCCCCCACCTCGGGCGAGACCAGCAGGGCGCGGAGCCTGTGCATGGCCGCTCCGAGGGAGGCGACGTCGTCGGCGCGCATCACCCCGCGGCTCGCGGCCAGCTGTCGCGGCTTGATCACGCACGGGAAACGGACGAATCGGGCAGCCAGCGCCGGGTCGTCGTCGAGGCGGCACAGGCTGAACCGCGGCACCGGCAGTCCGGCGGCGGCGAGGATCTGCCGCTGGCGGAGCTTGTCGCGCGCGGCCGCGAGCGCATCGATCGGATCATGGGGAAGTCCGAGCCGGTTCGCGATCGTGGCGGCCAGGACCGTGGTCTCGTCGTCCGCCCCCAGCACGGCGTCGATCGGCTGCGCACTCGCGAACCCGGCCACGGTCTCGGCGGCATCGCCGGGGCGCGCGAAGTCGAGGGCGATCACCTTGTCCGGCGTGCGGTCCGCCCACACCAGCGGCCGATCGGTGCCGACGGTCGCATCGAGGCCCAGTCTCCCGCAGGCGGCCAGCAGGGCCTCGGCGCGCCAGGAGGTCGTGGGCAGGAGCAACAGCACACGGGGCATGGATCGATTCCGGGTGTGGGATCCACTCCGGGCCGGCGAGGGGGAGGCGCCGTTTTCCGGCGATGTCGCGAGTCGGGACTGCGTAAGAGTGGCCGCGCTACTTCTTGGACTGCGCGTAGTAGGGATTCCGGCCGGCGGCGTGGTCGGTCTGGTCCAGCACATCGCCCAGCTCGGGGATCTCCTCGCGCAGGAGCGTCTCGATCCCCTGCTTCAAGGTCACGTCGGCCATGCCGCAGCCCTGACAACCGCCGCCGAGCTGGAGGAACATGTTGTTGCCCTGGACCCCCAGCAGTTCGACCCAGCCGCCGTGGGAGCCCACCGCCGGATTGATCTGGGTCTCGAGCAGGTGCTCGACGCGGGCGCGGATCTCGTCCTCGCCCGGCATGCTCGCGAGCGCCGAGTCCGACACCGGCGACTCGCCGCTCTGGAGCTGGGCCCGGATCGCCGCCCCGATCTGGCGCGCCAGGTCGGGCCATTCGCCGAATCCAGTGCGCGTCACCGTGACGGTATCGTGCGAGACCAGCACCGCCGACACCCCGGGGAGGGCGAACAGCGCCTCGGCCAGCGGCGAGGCCGCCGCCCTGCCGACCGCGGGGAAGAACACCGCCCGGTCCTTGAGCACCGGGCGATCCGCGGTGAAACGGCAGCGCTGGGCGTCGATCGGCACGGCCTTGATCTTGATCTCCTGCTCCATCGACATCCTCCCTCCTCGTCGCGAGGCCTACCCTACCACGTCCGGCGCGACCGCTCGCGGCCCGGGCGCCCCGTTACACCGCGGGCGCTCCCACCGTTTCGAGAGGACCGAACTGGCCCTCGTTGGGCTCCGCTCAGCAGAACCAGGGCTCGGTGAGCCGCGGGA
>JBKJXJ010000033.1:0-6598 GCA_046716125.1 Candidatus Eiseniibacteriota bacterium | reverse complement strand
GCGGCGGCTGGATGATCGGCCCCGGCGGGTTCGGCGGGGGCTCGTTCGGCGGTTTCGGCGGCGGCGGTGGAGGATTCGGCGGCGGCTCGTTTGGCGGCTTCGGTGGCGGAGCGAGCGGCGGTGGGGGTGGCGGCGGACGCTGGTGATGATGAGGTGGCGCGGGTGGCTGGAGCCGCTCCGCGCTCGGAGTGCAACGCGGCGGGCACGTCGCGCGTAGTGCGACATCGACGGCCGGGGCGATCCCGGCCATGAAAGGAGCGGAACCATGAAGCGCGGCGGGCTCATCGCTGTGGTGGTGGTGGCGGTGCTGCTGATGATGGTTGGCGGATGCCTCGTGGGGAACTACAACCGCCTGGTGACGAAGCGCGAGTCGGTCGACCAGAAGTGGGCGCAGGTCGACAATCAGCTCCAGCGCCGGAACGATCTGATCGGCAACCTCGCGGAGACGGTCAAGGGCACCGCGACCCAGGAGCAGGCGGTGTTCGGCGCCATCGCCGACGCGCGCGCCAAGATGGCCGGCGCCCGCACGCCCGCGCAGGGGATCGAGGCGGGGCAGGCGATGGATACCGCGCTCGGCCGCCTGCTGGTCGTGGTGGAGAACTATCCTCAGCTGCGGAGCAACGAGGCGTTCGTCCAGCTGATGGACGAGCTGGCCGGGACCGAGAACCGGCTCGCGACCGAGCGCATGCGCTACAACGAGGAAGTGCAGGGCTACAACGTGCTCATCAAGCGCTTCCCGACCAACCTCTACGCTGGCATGTTCAACTTCAAGGAAGCGACCTACTATCCGGTCGCCGAAGGGGCCAAGGCGGTCCCGAAGATCGATTTCGAAGGATTGAAGAGGCCGTAGTCGACCATGTCGTAGCCCCACGGGGCGCGCACCACGCGCGCCCCGTGGTCGTTTCCGGCCGCTCACCAACCTCATGGCGATCGGCCAAATCCGCCCCCGCGGGCGGTCCAGAACTTTGCGCCCTCGCCGGGAGTGCCGCCCCCCCTGTCGGACATCGCCGGGCCGTCCGGGCCGGCCCGTCCGGCGGACGGCCCGCTCGCGACGGCCTGTCGGCTCAAGCACTTCCGCCGCCCCGCGCCGGCCCCGCTCGTGGGGACAACATGATTCGGCGGCCGCCGGCTCGCGCGATTCCGTTCGGCCTGCATCTTGCACAGACCGGCGTGCACATCGCGGCCCAACGCGCTGGAGCGGTCTCGGCATTCCCGGCGACCGGCACGTTCAGACGGCACGTCCCCTTGAAGGAGCGAACAATGTTCAAGAACCTGCTCGGCAACAGCACGAAGGAACGGGAATCCACCGAGGAGATGCGGGAGATCCTGGTCGCGATGCAGGAGGAACGGCGCCGTCATGAGGGCGTCGCCGAGCGCGTGCGCGAGTCGGCCGAGCGGCTGCAGGAGCTGGGGGAACCCCTCGAGAAGGCGGGCGCCGACATCGACGGGGTCGTGGCGCGCATCAACGAGCTCGAGTCGCGACTCGCCGCGGTCGGCACGCTGGCGACGCAGCTCCAGGAGATCGACGAACGGTCCGCGAGCCTCGCTCAGAACCAGCAGCGGGCCGAGGTTGAGGTCGCAGGCGCGATCGAGAACGCCGAGCGGATCCGCACCGTGTTCGAGGAGCTGAGCCAGAAGGTGGACATGGCCACCGAGCTCAAGGAGCGGCTGGCCGGCTTCCTCGAGGTGGAGAAGCCGTTCCAGGTGCTGCGTGGCGACGCCGAGGTCCTGCGTGGGCAGGTCGACGGCACCAGTGATCAGATGGCCCGGCTGCGCGAGCAGCACGAGCGGCTCCTCGACGCCCATAAGCTCTCGCTCTCCAAGATGGAAGCGCTCGATCGGCGCCGCGAGGAGCTGAGCCGTGACCTGCAGGACAAGGAGCGGCGCGTGGCGACTGTCGAACACGCCGTGCAGGGGATCGACGGGGTCCAGCACACGGTGGACGACGTCAAGCGGGACATGGGGACGCTCAAGGCGCTGGGCGAGTTCGTCGCGCAGAAGATCGCGGCGCTCGAGTCCCAGGGCGAGGCGGTCGAGTCCGCACTGGCACGGGCCGATCACCTCGATCGCGCGATGAAGCAGCTCGACGCCGGGGTCCGCCAGCAGCAACAGAACGAGCAGTCCCTGGCCTCGCTCGACGACCAGGTCGGCAGCCTGCGCTCGCTCCATGAATCGGTCCTCGAACGCTCCCGGGAGATCGGCCAGCTCCAGCGCGAAGCGGACGAGCAGTCGCGGGCGACCCGCGAGGACCTGGCGTCGGTGCGGGACGAGATGAAGACAACCGTCGAGCGGTTCGACTTCGAGAGCCGCGGACTCGAGTCGGTCACCCAGCGCGTCACGGACATGCGGGGCGCGCTCTCCGAGTTCGAGACCCGGTTCACCGGCCTGAGCGAGGCGAGCCACACGGTCGGCGAGCTCGTGAACCGGACCCAGGCCCTCGCCGGACAGCTCGGGACCCTCTCCGACGACACCGCGCGGATCGACGCCGAGGCGTCGAAGCTGCACGCTATCCGGCGCGAGCTGGACGAGATGAGCCAGACGGTCCGTGAGACCAGCACCCAGGTCAGCCGCATCGAGGAGGCGCGGCCGGCGGTCGAGACCGCGGTGCGCGACCTGAACCAGCTGGGCATGGCGAGCGCCTCGGTGAGCGACGCGCTCGAGCAGGTGCAGCTTGCCCAGACGGAGATCCTGAAGGTGCGCGAGAACCAGTCCGAGACGCGCTCATGGCTGACCGGCGTCGAGCAGTTCGTGGCCGAGTTGAGCGGCCGGGTCAGCGATCTGCGGCAGATGGCTCCGACCATCGAGGTCGTGCAGAAGCAGGCGCAGCGGATCGACGAGTCCATGGCGGTCATCGAGGAGCGACGCGGGATGGTCGAGGACGTGCAGCGCCGGCTCTCCGACCTCGGGGTCCAGAGCGGGGCCCTGGACGAGCGCGGGCGGCAGCTCCAGACCCGCATGGACTCCGCGGAGCAGCGATTCGTCAGCCTCGCGGAGCAGGCGGAGGAGGCGCAGCGCACCTCCGAGTCGGTCGGCGCGGTGAGCGCGAGCGTGACCGAATCGAAGCGGAACGCCGACGACGTGCGCAAGGCGGTCGCCGCGATCCAGGCGCGCTGCGAATCGGTCGAAGGGATCGCCGAACGCACCCAGTCGCTCCGGCAGGAGCTGGAGCAGCGGCAACACACCCTCGAGACCGCGACCCGCGATCTGCAGAAGGCGTCCAAGCTTCGCGAGGAGGCGGCCGCATCGGCCCAACAGCTGACTGAGCTGTCGCGGCAGCTGTCAGGGGATCTCTCGACCGCCGAACAGCGGGTCGAGACCATCGACGCGCTGTGCGCGCAGCTGGAGGACCGCGGGGTCAAGCTGCAGGGCGTGGACAAGCGTCTCGGCCGGTTCGAGGAGCGTCTGGCCCAGTGGGAGACGGTCGAACAGGATGTCTCCCGCTCGCTCGAGCATCTCGCCGCGCGCCAGGGGACGGTCGAGAGCCTGCAGAACGACATGGGGCGGATGTTCGCGATGGCCGAGGAGACCGCGACCAACGTGCGGGCCATCACCTCGACGCAGCGCGAGGTCGAAGAGAGCCGCAAGCGTCTCGACGAGGTGCGCGAGCGCCTGCGCGATATCCAGGAGACGACCAGCTCGCTGGACGAGCGCAAGCGGCAGATCACCCGGGCGGAGGAGCGCCTGGCGCGGGCCGAGGCGCTGATCGTGGACGTGCGCTCCAGCCTCGAGGCGCTCGAGGAGCAGCGCGCCATCGTGGATCAGGCGGTCGAGAAGGCCGGCGCGCTCCAGTTCCTGCTCAAGCAGGCCGAGGGGGCGATCGAGGGCCTGCGCGAGGAACGCCGGATGGGGGCCAGGATCCGGGCCGCCGTCTCGGTCGTCCGGGAAGGCGACGAGACCGACGACGATGTGGAGATCGACAACGCCGCCTAGACGGAAGTGAATATGCGGCGGGCGCCGTGCGCGGCGCCGCCGGAAAACACGACGCCGGCCGGGTGATGTTCGCCCGGCCGGCGTGTTCTACCACGAAGCGGCGAAGGACGCCCCGCGGAGTTCTCTACTTCACTTCGAACGTGACCTTGTCCATCGTCAGCCGCTCGCTGGTCTTGCCGCTCTGCGAGCCCGCGGACTCGAGCGTCTTGAGCACGTCCATCCCCTCGACCACCTCGCCGAAGATCGTGTGCTTGCCATCGAGCCACGGGGTGGGGACGAAGGTCAGGAAGAACTGGCTGCCGTCGGTGCCCGGGCCGGCATTGGCCATGGAGAGCAGGCCACCCTTGTTGTGCTTGACGGTCGGGCTGTACTCGCCATCGAACTGGTAGCCCGGACCGCCGGAGCCGGTGCCGAGCGGACAGCCGCCCTGCGCCATGAAGGCGGTGATGACGCGATGGAAGGTGAGGCCGTCAAAGTAGCCGAGCTTGATGAGGTAGGCGAAGTTCGTCACGTGCATCGGCGCCACCTTCGGCAGGAACTTGATGAGCACCGTGCCCTTGCTGGTCACCATCCGCGCGTAGTAGGTGCGCTCGGGATCGAAGGTCAGGAGAGCCGGCTTGGCGAGGGTGGTGCGCCAGCTCGCCTTGGACTTATCCAGCTTCGCCTTCGCGATCTGATCCTCGAGCTGCTGCATGACTTTGTCCTTCGCGGTCGGAGTGGTCGTGGTCGTGGTGGTGGTTTTGGTGGTGGTGCCGGTCTTGGGCGTCTCGGCAGCCACCGCGGAGGTGGCGAGCATCAGCCCGGCGATCAGGAATGCGATTCGCTTCATGTGCACTGGACCTCGGATTGAGGGATTGTCGCCCGACGCGCCGAAGAGTACGTCCGCAGGGAGCCGGTCGCCGGTGACCAAAGGGAGCGAAGGGCGGAAAGTCTAGCACGTCCGACCGCGGAAGTTCGGCCGGCGAAGGTCCGCGGCCCACAAGTCTTTGTCAACTGTCCTGCCGGCCCCAATCAGAACGACCACTCCAGAAGAGGAGTGGTCGTTCTTGAATCGAGTTCAGTCGAGCCTAACGGTACAACGCCTTCATCCGGCCCCAGGTGCTCGAGCGGGTCGGCGTCGGGCACTCATGATCGGTCTTGCCGTCGTGCCGGAACACATAGCCCGGGATGCTGACGCTCGGAAGCCAGGTGATGCCACCGGTAAAGAGCGCCGGACAGGGGTTGGCCTCGCCGCCCACGTGGCCGATCAGCGATCCGCCGGTCCACGTGATGTTGGCCTCCGCGTTCCCGACCATGTACTGCGAGAAGTTGTTGGTCTGAGTGAAGAAGTCGTTCACCGTGCCGCTCAGGAGCAGCGTCCCGTTCACGAATGTCGACGGCACGTTCGGGTTGGGCGGGTTCGGGTCGAACACGGCATCGCGAGGCGTCCCTTCATAGACCTCTATCGTGCCGGCACTATACGTAGTGATGTAGAACTCGGTCGCCGGCGGTCCGATCGTGGCCGTTCCGTTCGAGATGAGGCCATAGACGTAGAACGTGTAGTCCTTGGTCAGGTCGTTCGCATCGAGGAACTGAAGCGGCGGGCCGAACGCGCTGATGATGCCCACGATCTTCATCTCGCTGTTCACGATGGAGTTGTTGAACGTCGCCCCCGGCTCATAGAAGTACGCCGGGTCCCAGTCGATGAGGGGCAATGCCGCGGCCGGAGTGGCCAAGGCGCCGACGAGCAGCGCGGCGGTGAGGAATTTCCAGCTTGCTCTCATGGTTCCCCCAAGGCGGCTGTTCCGCCGGATCATATTCGGGCTCATTTGGCCCTCCGGTAGCGCGCCTTGATGTCACCCCAAGTGCCGGGGCGCGTCGCGGTCGGCGGCAGCAGGAACGTCTGACCGTCGATCTGGTGGTCGTACCCGGTCGGGATCGTGACCGAGTTCCCGGTGGCGCCGGCGAAGGTCCAGCCGAGCCGCTCGTTCAACGGGATGTTCCCGATCTGGCTCCCGCCGACGGCTTCGAAGTCGGCCTCGAAGCTGCCGGTGTTGTTGCTCGTGTTGAAGAGAAAACGGAAGTTGGTGAGGTTGCCGATCAGGATGGCGGTGCCGTCCACGAACGAGGGCGGCGCCGTCGCGTTCGGGGGATTCGTCCCGTAGTTGAACGCCGTGCCGCCCGAGATCGCGTCCTCGTAGATGGTGAGTGTCCCGGGGCCGGTGTAGTCGATGATGACGAACTGGCCGACCGGCGTGCGCAGCGACGCGGTAAGGCCGTTGAAGTGATACGTGTATTGATTGAGCGACTGATCGAACGTCAGCGGCGAGTACAGCACCGGGACCTCACCGACGCCCTGATAGCCGTCACCCACATCCCCGAACACGACGGGGTTCAGGTCCGGGAATTCGTAGTCGAACCCGACGTAGTCGAAGAGGAGCGTCTGGGCCTGGGCGGGAGCAGCGCTGAGTGCGCAGGCGGCGAGGAGTGCGGTGAACAATCGTAGAGTCGTACGTTTCATGGATGACCTCTCGGTCCGCCCGCGACCCGCCTCATGGGCGTTGCCGGCAGGACGGCGCCGAATCTGAACGCGACAGGATCGGCACGGATGGTGGCCCTGGAGACGCGGCTGCCTCAAGGTTGGCGCTAGGCCGATCCGGATCCGGAAAACGCAACAGCGGGGGGGCGC
>JBKJXJ010000032.1:0-14163 GCA_046716125.1 Candidatus Eiseniibacteriota bacterium | reverse complement strand
CCGATCCGCTCGCGGATGCGGTTGAAGTGGCGCGCCGGATTGACGCCGAACACGGCGACCTCGCCTTCCTGCGGCTCGAGCAGTCCCAGGATGTGATAGAGGAGCGTCGTCTTGCCGCAGCCGTTGGGACCCAGCATGACCACCCGCTGGCCCTGCTCGACCACGAAGTCGAGCCCGCACAGGTGGACCTGGGTGCGGTCGGCATAGGTATGGCGGACACACGAGACGCGGACGATCGGTTCGCTCACGGCGACCTCCAGAGCCACACGCCGAGCGCGGCCAGCACCGCCGCCGCCAGCGCCACCCACAGATCGGCGAGCGACCACTCCGCGTAGTGGCGGCAGCCGCAGATCCGCCCCGAGTGTCCGCGCAGGAGCATCGCCGAGTAGAGGCGCTGGCTGCGCTCGAAACCGTGGACGACCAGCGTGCCGAGTCCGCCGCCGGCGAGCGAGAGACGGCGCCGCGCGGGTCCGACGAGTCCGCCGCGCAGGCGGAGGGCCCGCCACAGCCGGTCGCTGCGCGCCAGCAGCGCGAACAGCGCCCGGTAGGTGAGGAAGAGCGAGTCGCCCGTGCTGCGCGGCAGCACCCGCGAGAGCGGGGCGAACAGGTCGGGATACGGCGTGGTGCCGACCAGCCAGACCGCCGCGAGACTCGAGGTGAGCGGGCGAAGCCCGAGGCGCACCGGAGTCTGCCAGGTGCCGTCCCACTGGCTGAAGATGAACAGCGCCGAAAAGAGGAGCGGATAGCCGGCCGCGGCCGCGACCAACCGCCACGGGAGCCGGCTCGTGAGCGCGAGGATCCAGGTCAGCGCGTGCACCGCGAGCAGCAGGCGCAGCCCGGGCGCGAACACCGCCACGATCAGGATCGCGAGCGCGAGCAGGAGCTTGCCGAGCGCGCTCGCCCGGTGCCACGGGGTGCGCCCGGTGCTGGCGAGGTAGTCGATCTGGGCGAGGGTGCCGATCATGTCGCGCTCCCCGCCACCGGCCCCGCCGAGGGGCCAGTTGCAGAGCCCGCAGCGTCCGCCTCGCCCGTGACCACCGCGCGCTGTGGCAGCAATCCCGGTTGCACGCGCGCGAGGAAACGGCCCAGCCCGTAGGCGACCAGCGACTCGGCGACGATCCCGAGCGCCCAGAGGGGCAGCGATACGATCGCGAACACGCCGAGCCTCGCGTCGGGCGCGGCCTGGGCCGGCGCGGATCCGGTGCCGAACCGCATGCCGAGCCACACCACCCCAAGCCAGAGTGCTCCGGCGACCGCCTGACCGGCGATCGTGCCGAGGGCGAGGGCGGCCGCCGGCGAGGGCCGTCCCGCCACGAGGCGATACACCCGATAGGCGACCGTCGCCCCCGCGCCCAGGACGAGCGCATTCAGCCCCACCACGGTGAGCCCGCCGTGCCCCATGAGCGCAAGGATCGCGCTCACCACGAATGCCACCTGGAACGCGCCGGCGCCCCCCAGCAGCACGCCTACCGGGCCCGCGAGCGTGAGGTGGTATTCGAACGGTCCGAGCGGGATCGCCATCGCCGCCAGCATGAGGCCACCGAGGGCGCCCTGGTAGGCGATCCGCTGCGGGGTCTGGCCGCGCGCGGCCCGCGAGCCGCGTGCGAGCAGGAGCAGCGCGAGCGCGAGCCCGCCCGCCCATAGCCACACCGGCAGGAGGCCGTCGGGGATGTGCAGGTGGGACATCTCAGCAGGCCCAGGCCAGGACGATGCCGGTCGCCTCGGCCCCCGCCGATGCCAGTGCCGCGAGCGCCGACTCGAGCGTGGCGCCGGTCGTCAACACGTCGTCCACGAGCAGGACCGATCTCCCTTCGAGTGCCGTCGCGTGCTCCACCCGGAACGCGCCGGCCATGTTCCTGCGCCGCTCCTCGGGACCCAGTCGCGCCTGCGCGCGGGTGGAGCGCACGCGCGTCATCGCGCCGGTGAGCCTCGGGGCGGCGATCGACTCGGCCAGAGCACCCGCCAGCGCGGCCGCCTGATTGTAACCCCGTTCACGCTGGCGCGCGCGGTGGAGCGGCACCTCGACGAC
This sequence comes from Candidatus Eiseniibacteriota bacterium, assembly GCA_046716125.1. Classification (GTDB taxonomy): domain Bacteria; phylum Eisenbacteria; class RBG-16-71-46; order RBG-16-71-46; family RBG-16-71-46; genus WS-11. The sequence continues at coordinate 12,134 of JBKJXJ010000032.1, read as the reverse complement.
GAGGTCCGGACGGTAGCCGGGTGGCAGCGCCCGCGCCATCTCGGCGCCGAGGGCCAGGGCCAGTCCCGGACGCTGATCGTACTTGAGCGCGTGGACGACCTGCGCCGCCCGCTCGTCGTAGATCCACGCAGCTCGGGTGACGAATCCGGGGTGGGCAGGGCAGCCGACGCCTTCGCGCCCGGCCGCGAGGCAGCGTACGCACAGCGCGGTATCGAGTCGCGGGATCCGGGCCAGACAGGCATGACAGAGCAGGCGCGAGGGATCGGCTTCGTCGCCGCACCCGGGGCACCGCTGGGGCAGGGCGAAGGCGAGCAGGTCGCGCGCGAGGGCCCCGAGTCCGATGGCCGGCCCCATCATCCCGGACATCATCGCGGCCATCCGACCGCGCGGGCGAGTGGTTCGACCGGGACCGGACGGCCGAGCCAGATCGCCAGCGACCGGCGCGCCTGGAAGACCAGCAATCCGAGCCCGTCGTAGGCCTCGCGCCCCTCTGCGCGGGCGCGCATCACCCATGCCCCCACCCGCTCGCCGTACACGAGGTCGAGGATCAGCGCGCGCGAAGCGATGACATCGAGCGGCGCCGGATCCGCCTCGCCGCCGAGCGGCGTGGCGTTGACGACCAGCGTGGCGTCGCCCAGGGCCACCGTCTCCGCCGGCGACCGCCATGTGACCAGCCGCGCGTCGGGAAGGTCCGACCATTCCGCCGCGACCGCGTCGGGGCGGCGTGCGCTCACGGTGAGCGGCCGCGCCCCCGCGCCCGTGAGCGCGAGCGCCAGACTGCGGGCGGCGCCGCCGCCGCCGAGGATCACGGCGCGCTCGGCCCCCGCCTCGCGGCCGAGACTCTCGAGCAGATCGATGAGGCCCGGCCCGTCGGTCGACTCCCCCCACCAGCCGCCCGTTTCCGACCCCGGGGGCGCGAAGCCCACCGTGTTGACCGAGCGCGCCGCCCGCGCGGGCGCGGAGATTCGCGCGAGCAGCGGGAGCACCGCTGACTTGAGCGGGCGGGTGAGATTGACCCCGAGGAATCCGCGCGCGGCCAGATCCGAAAGACGCGAACCGAGTTCCAGGGCGGGCGTGGGGATGGCGGCGGACTCACCCTTAAGTCCGAGCGCGATCAGACCGGCGCGATGCAGTTCGGGCGAGCACGTGTAGGTGAGCGGATCACCCAGGACGGCGAGACGGACCGGCGGAGCCGTCATGGACGCCCCCCCGGCATCATGTTCGCCGCGGCACGGCCCCCACGCGGGCGCGGCAGGGCCCTCACGCGCGCGCGGCGGTCGTCCGCCTGAGGCGGGCGATCATCAGCAGCCCGAACAGGGCGAAGGCGAAGCTGGTGAGCTGGCTCTCGGTGACGCCGACCGTGCCGAGCCGCAGCAGCGTCGCCTCCGACTCGTAGGCGCGGGTGAGGTCGATCGGGATCCGGGCCAGCGCGAACAGTACGATGAAGAGCCAGAAGAGCGTGCCCGGGACGCCCAAGCGCCGGCGCAGGAACCAGGTGAGCAGGAAGAGCACCAGTCCCGTGCCCGCCAGATAGAGCTGCGACGGATGGACCGCCGCGTTGCCGAACTCGAGACCGGCGTACGAATCGGGCGGGAACACCACGCCCCAGGGCAGCGAGGTCGGACGCCCGTAGCAGCATCCGTTGAGATGGCACCCGACGCGGCCGATCGCCGCACCCAGCGCCAGCGAGGGCGTGAGCGCGTCGGCCAGCGTCCACATCGGGAGCCCGAACCGCCGCGCCGCCATGAGTCCGGCGACCGTGCCCGCGACGATGCCGCCGTAGAGCGTGAGACCGCCCTGCCAGAGCGCGATGACGCTCCCCCACTCCCGCCGGAACTCCTGGACATGCTCCATCACGTAGAGTGCCCGCGCGCCCAGCACCGAGGCGACCAGTACGATGAGGATGATGTTGACGACCTTGTCCTCGTCGAGGCCGAGCCGCCGGGCTTCGCGCAGTCCCAGCCAGGTGCCGACCAGGAACGCCAGCGCCAGCATGAGTCCGTACGAGCGGATGTGGATGAAGCCCCACTGGACGATCTCGGGATGCATGATCAGTAGTCCTGGCGCCTGAGCGCCACGTTCTGGAGCAGGCCGAGCTGGACGCAGTTGACGACCAGCGCGGTGCCCCCATACGAGAGGAGTGGCAGCGGCAGTCCGGTGACCGGCGCCCAGCCGATGGTCATGAGGATGTTGACCATGACGTGGTAGAAGAAGGCGGTCACCAGACCGACCGTCAGGAGGCTGGCGAATCCGTTGCGGGCGACCGCCGCCAGACGGTACCCGCGCAGGATGATGACCGCGTAGAGTATCACCACCGTCAACGCGCCCAGCAGCCCGCGTTCCTCCCCGACCACGGCGAAGATGAAGTCGGTGTGACGCATGGGCAGGAACGAGAGCCCCTTCTGAGTGCCCTGGAGCCAGCCCTTGCCGAGCAGGCCACCGGAGCCGATCGCAATCCGGGACTGGATGATCTGGTAACCGGCGCCCTGGGGATCCTGATCGGGATTGAGGAACGTCTCGATGCGCCGCAGCTGATATTCGTGCAGGCGCTCCTTGACGACCGGCATGGCGAGCGCGACCCCGAGGTTGAGCATCAGGGCGGTCACGAGCAGCAGCCGGCCTGGCCGGATGAGGGCGACGAGCACGGTGAGCGCGGCGCCCAGCGTCAGCCAGAAGGGAAGCTCGCGCGGGCTGAGCAGGAACGCGAGCACGAGCGTGAGCCCCGGCGAGAGCCCGAGGATGAGGTTTCCCGCCGGCATCCCGGCCCAGAAGAACATGACGATCAGGATGGCGGGGAACGAGAGCGAGGTTCCCAGATCGGGCTCCTCCGCCACCAGGAGGAAAGGCACGAGCGCCAGCAGCATGGCCGGAAACCAGTCGCGGAACCGGGTCAGGTCGAGCTTGGGATGGCTCAGGCGCCGCGCCAGCACGAACACCGTGGCGATCTTGGCGATCTCGGAAGGCTGGAAGCGGAGCGGGCCCAGCTCGAGCCAGCGCTTGGCTCCGAACGCGCTGGTGCCGAACGCGAGGACCGCCAGCAACAGCACGATGGAGAGTCCGTAGAGCGGGTAGGCGAGCGAGTCGTGCGCGCGATAGTGAAGGCTGGCCGCGACCCACGCCGCGCCCAGAGCCAGCACGAGCCAGGTGAGCTGCCGGGTCCAGAGCCCCTCGTGCGCCCCCGGGACCGTGGTCGCGCTGTAGACGGTCGCCAGGCCGATGACGAGCAGCACCGCCGCGGCGCCCATCATGGGCCAGTCGAGCAGCGGCAGCCGGAGCCGGCTAGTCGCCACGGGCCACCTTCGCCGAGTCCACGGATGTCCTGACCGCGGCCGGCACCGGCGCCGGCCGCTGGAGCGAGTCGGGCAGGAACAGCCGCCGGAGCACCTGGCCGGCCAGGGGTGCCGCGACGCTGCCGCCGTGGCCGCTATTCTCGACCACGAATGCCAGCGCGATCGTGGGATGCTGGGCCGGTGCGTAGCATACGAACAACGCGTGGTCGTCGCCGTGCGGGTTCTGCGCGGTGCCGGTCTTGCCGGCGACCGTGATCCCCGGCACCCGCGAGGCGGTGCCGGTTCCGGCCTCCACGACCAGCTCGAGCGCGCGGTGGACGGCATCCCACACGGCCGGATCCGCCACCACCCCCGGTTGGACCGGCTGGTCGTCCTCGACGGCCGTCCCGTCTCCGACGCGGAGGATGACGTGCGGGCGCAGGGCTCGCCCGCTGCCCGAGGCTTCCGCGACCATCAGCGCCAGCTGGAGCGGCGTCGCAAGGATCTCGCCCTGTCCGATCGCGAGGTTGAGGAGCACCCCCTTGCGCCACTGCCCGACGCCCCAGCGTCGGTCGTACCACGCCGGACCGGGCATGAGTCCGGCGTGCTCCTGCGGCAGACCGACGCCGGTGCGCAACCCGAGGCCGAGTCCCTTCGCCGTCTCCTCGAGACGCGGCAGCCCGAGCTTGAGGCCGATCTGGTAGAAGTAGACGTCGCAGGAGTGCTGCAGCGCGCCCACGAAATCGAGGGTGCCGTGCCCCTCCGGCTTCCAGCATCCGAACGAGCGGCCTCCGAACAGGTAGCCCCCGTGGCAGGGCTGCAGCTGAGTCTCCGGGCGGGCGACCCCGCTGCGCAGCGCCGCGATCATGGTGGCGATCTTGAACGTGGAGCCGGGCGGATAGATCCCCTGGATGGCGCGGTTGAGCAGCGGGTTCGACCCCTCGCGCGACATCTCGCGCCAGGTCTCCTGACTCAGGCCGTGTGAGAACTCGTTGGGATCGTAGACCGGGCGGCTCACCATGCCGAGGATCCCGCCGTCGCGGGGATCGATCGCCACCGCCGCGCCGCGGGCCACGCCGGCCATCGCCTCCTCCATCGCGCGCTGCACCTTGAGGTCGAGGGTCAGGACCAGGTCCCGGCCGGAGACGGGCGCACGGGGCGCGACATCGGCGTAGGTCGAGACCCTGCGGCCCATCGCGTTGACCACCACGTACTCGGCGCCATCGCGGCCGCGCAGATTCTGCTCGCTGCTCCGTTCCACGCCGCTGCGCCCGATCAGATCCCCGGGCCGGTATCCAAATACCGCCTTGGCGGCCAGCTCGGCCTCGTTGATCTCGCCCGCGTAGCCGAGCAGATGCGCGGCCAGCGTGCCGTGCGGGTAGCGGCGCAGCGGCTCGACCACGACCTCGATCCCGGGCAGCTCGCCGCGATGCTCCTCGATCGCGGCGAGCACGGCGGGCGGGGAGTCGCCGCGCAGCACGACGCTCTTGCCGCTGCTGTTCGCGGTCCGGACCAGCTGGCGCACGGCCAGCGTATCCAGCTCGACGAGCGCGGCGAGGCGATGGAGCCATCCCGGCTGGGCGGTGGCGCGAACGCGTTCGGTGCTCTCGGCGGGCATGGGGCGGAACACGATGTTGAACGCCGGATAGCTGTCGGCCAGGAGCTCGCCGTTCCGGTCGTAGATCGCCCCGCGTGGCGCCCTCAGGACCTCGAGGCGCACGCGGTTCTCCTCGGACAACTGGCGGTAGCGGACATGCTCGGCGATCTGCAGCCGCAGCAGCCCGAGCACGATGAGCGCGAAGCCGGCGAACGCCGTCACGGCCAGCACCGTGAAGCGCTCGTCGCGGTCGCGCCTAGCCGGGGTGGACGATCTCATGTCCGAACGCGGATCGGCCTGAGAGGTGGCGCACGACGATCAGCACCAGCGCGCCGAGCGGGGCGGTGGCCAGGGCGCCGATGAACACCCGGCCGAGCAGGTAGGGCCAGCCGGCGCCGATCCCTTCGAGCCCGCCCAGCTCGAACGGAACGACCCACGCCTGGTGGATGGCCGCGGCGAGCCCGATGAGCACGAGCTGGGCCCGGGCGCTCTCGCGCACCAGGGTGCGGGCCAGCCGCCCGATCGAGTAGCCGATGATGCTGAGCACGAGCGCGTGGCGGCCCATCCAGTGCGTGGCGTCGAGGTCGGCGGCGAGGCCGACCATGAATCCGAAGCTGGCGCCCCAGACCGCGCCGTGCCGCAGCCCCCAGAACACGGTCGCGAACGCCATGACGTCGATCACGATCCCGCGTGCCGCCAGCGGCGCGAGCGCGGTCGAGCGCAGCAGCAGGACCACGACCATGCCCAATAGAAATGCCCCCACACCCCTCACGGTATCCCCTTGATATCGGCCGGACCGGGGATGACGAACACGTTGCGCAGGCGGGTGAGCCGGGCCGCCGACGCCACCTCGATCTCCTGGGTGAGCCCGCCCTCGGCGGGGCCGAGGCGCACGACGCGTCCGACCGGGATCCCGCGCTGATAGCGGCGCGACAGCCCGGAGGTGAGGATGCGCTGGCCGACGTTCACGGTGTCCGCGAACGGCACCAGCGTGAGCACCAGCCGGGGATGGGGCGCCGCGCTGAAGCGCAGGACGCCGAGGACGCCGGTGCTCTCGACCTCGCACGCGACCGCGGCATTCGGGTCGGTGAGGAGCACGACGCGCGAATGCGACCGGTAGACCTCGCCGATCCGGCCGACCAGCCCGTCGCTCGTGACGACCGCGTCCCCGGTCCGCACGCCGTGCGAGGCCCCGGCGCTCAGCGTCGCCGAGGCGGCGTTGGGCTCGCCGGTGAGGGCCAGCACCTCGGCGGGACGCAGCGTGAGCCCCTGGTAGCCGGGCAGCGCGAGCTGCTCGCGCAGGGAACGATTCTCCCCGTCCAGGCTCCTCAGGTGGGAGTTCTCGAGCTCGAGGGCCGCGACCCGCTGGTGGAGCTCGCGGTTCTCGCGCCACGATCCGGTCAGACGGTCCGCGGCCATGATCAGGCGATCGAGCGGGGCGAACACCGCGGCGCCCACACCGCGCAGCGCCGCCTGGGGAAGCCGCTCCCCGGCGGCGAGCAGCAGCAGCGAGGTCGCCACGTAGAGCGCCACCAGGGCGCTGCTGCGGCGCTCGGCCGGTGGGAGGATTCCTCCCATGGCGCTATCCCTTGTCGCCGCTCAGGATGACTTTTTCGTAGTCCTCGATGTGTTCGAGGATCTTGCCCGCCCCGAGCACCACGCAGGTGAGCGGATCCTGAGCGACGCGGATGTTGAGGTTCGTGACCTCGCGGAGCAGAAGGTCGAGGCCGCGCAGCAGCGCGCCGCCGCCGGTCAGGAAGATGCCGCGGTCGACGATGTCCGCGGCCAGCTCGGGCGGCGTGCGCTCGAGCGACTCGCGTAGCGCGTTGACGATCTGCCCTACCGGCTCCTGGAGCGCCTCCCGGATCTCGACGCTCGAGACCCGCAGCGTTCGGGGGATGCCTCGCACCAGGTCGCGGCCCTTGATCTCCATGTCCATCTCTTCAGGAAGCGGGAACGCGGAGCCGATCTCGATCTTGATGCGCTCCGCGGTCTGCTCGCCGATGAGCATGTTGTACGCCTTCTTGGCGTAGTTCTGGATGGCCTCGTCCATCTCGTCCCCGCCGGTGCGGATGGACGTCTTGGTCACGATGCCGTTGAGCGCGATCACCGCGATCTCGGTGGTGCCGCCGCCGATGTCCACCACCATGTTCCCGGTCGGCGTGTCCACCGGCAGCCCGACGCCGATCGCGGCGGCGATGGGTTCGGGCACCAGCAGCACCTCGCGGGCGCCGGCGCGCTCGGCCGAGTCCCGCACCGCGCGCTTCTCGACCTCGGTGATCCCGGAAGGGACGCAGATGATGATGCGCGGGCGCACCAGGAACTTGTGCTTCTGCACCCGCTGGATGAACCAGCGCAGCAGATCCTCGGTGACCTCGAAGTCCGCGATGACGCCGTCCTTCAGCGGACGCACGGCGTTGATCTCGTCCGGGGTCCGGCCCAGCATGAGCTTGGCCTCGCTTCCGACCGCGAGCACCCGGCCGGAGCCCTTCTCGACCGCCACCACGGACGGCTCGTTGAGGACGATCCCGCGGCCCTGGACGAAGACCAGGGTGTTGGCCGTACCGAGGTCCATCGCGACATCCGTGGAGAGGAAGCCCATCAGCCTATCGAGGAACATCCGTGTGTCTCCGGGTGTTGGGGTCGGGGCCGACGAGCCGGGCGCGGGAAACCGTGGGTGAGTTCGGGGCGGCTGGAGGAGTCTTTGCGAGGTGGGCCCGCGCAGGGCCTCCATGCCCCACTGAGTTTCGGCACGCTAACATCTCAAACTTGAGTGCCGCAAGGGGTTTGTCCCTGCTAAACTCAGCATCGGCCGTCGAACCGCTCCTCTGCACCGGCTTCGATGGAGCGACATTCTTCACGTGCGCCGCGTCCTTCGTCGGGGTATGGATGAGAGGCGGTGGAGCGACCGATTGACCCGGTTTCAAGCCCGATGCTAAGCTTCGCTCGCCCTCAAGCGCGAGCCCACCACCGGATGGCCCGTCTGTCCAGACTGCTCTTACTTATTGTCCCATTGGCACTTGGGATGGTGATCGCCGCCCTGCCCGGACGTGCCCAGGAGGGGACGGGGGCCCGCTACGCGTTCGCCGACACGACCCTGCTCCGCGACACGCTGGACCTCCGCTTCCCGCGCCTGTTTCCGCTGGCCGACAGCCTTGAGGTCACCCCTGACACGCTGCGGGCGATCTCGGTGCGCTACCTGCTGAGCCTCGATCGCCTGGTCCACCTGGCCGACAGCCTGGGCGTCCGCGTGGACAGCGTCGGACCGATCCTGCTCAGGGAGCGCTTCAACCCGCTCGCGGCGGGTCCGGGGCGACGATCGTCATTCAGCTACAACAGCTCGTACAGTGTCGGACAAACCCAGAGCGCCTGGCGGAACGCGGCGGATTACAGCTTCGGCGTCGGGTCCGCCTTCGTCCAGAACTCGACCACGGTCCAGATGGACCGCTACCGGGCCGGCGCCGGGACCCGGCTGCAGCAGACGCGCTCGTCCGCGACCGAGGTGGGCTGGCGATTCTCGCCCGACTTCTCGCTCGGCAGCCGCGTGAATCTGGAATGGTACGACAGCCGCGACCCGTCATCGAGCAGCGACGTGTACTCCACCAAGAACGAATACCAGGTCTCGATGCGCAGCCGTCAGAAACCGCTTCCGGGACTCTCGTCCACGCTCAACTTCTTCGCCGGGATGCTGGATCTCCGGGAATCCACCGGAGATAAGCGCGGGGTTTCGGGGAACATGAACACCCGGATCCGGTACAACGTCGGCTCGTGGTTGAGCCAGGAGGTGAACGGCTCGGTGGACGGCAACCTCTCCCGCACGCGCGACCAGGCGAACGCCACGTCCGTGAACACGCGGGACTTCTCGCAGAACGCGCGGGGATCGCTCAGTCTCTTCTCGACGGCTCCGGTCGGTCTCAAGAGCAACTTCAACTACAAGCACCTGCAGAACGAGAACCTCGAGGCGTCGGGCGCGATCCGACGCCGGATCACCGACCAGTCCGGCGTGGACGGCACCGTCCGGCTGAGGCTCGACAACGACCGCTACGTGGACCTCACGCAGCGGCTGTCGCTGACCAAGTCTCCGCCGACGCGGCAGGGCGCCACGACGCGCAACACCCGCAGGGACGATGCCTTCAGCGCCAGCGCCCGGTATCTCTTCCGGGGCTGGTCGATCGAGAGCCGGTTCAACAACGGCTTCGGCAACTCCACGTATCCCACCGCCGGGGACAGCGGCGGTTTCAGCGAGTTCCTCCACTCCCGCAGCCTGGATGGGACCTTGAACAAGCAGCTTTCCTCCCGCCTGACCGCCCAGATCACCGCCAACCTCTCGCTCACCTCCAATCGGTACGCGGTCCTCGGCAACTACCCCCGCCCGCCCGTCTCGCGCGACATCTGGCGCCAGTCCTGGCGGGTCAAGGGGAGCTACACCCGGTCGACGCGCTTCAACACCTCGCTGTCCCTCGAGGTCGCCAAGAACCGCGAGATCAACATCGCGGCCGCCAGCACCGGCAGCAACAACGACAACCGCGTGTACCGCTCGGAGTGGAGCTGGTCCTATCGCCTGCTCCCCGGCCTGACCGCGACCCAGTCCAACACCCTCAGCGCCGACTACACCGAGTACCCTTTCTTCCCCGACAACAACCGGCTCACGCTCGACTACGGAGCGCTCACGACCCTGAACGCGGTCGTGACCCCGCGGCTCAACATCTCGGTCACGCATGCCACGCGCCGGACGCCCGCGGGCAATTACAAACTCTACCCGGATGACATCTTCTACTTCGAACGCGCCGACGAGAGCGACAACTCGAGTCTGCGGGCCTCCATCGCCTACTCGCCCTCCCAGGCGATCTCGTTCTCCTTCCGGCCCAGCTACTTCGCCTCGGAGCGGGCGGGATCCGTCAACGGGATCCAGGTCCCGCAGCGGGCGAGTCGCAACCTGGACTTCTCCGGGGGCGCCAATATCAACTGGCCGATCGGCAGCAAGGGGGCCCTGCGGGGCGACATCGCGCGCACCTATCAGTCCGCCCGCCAAACGACCTATACTTCCGGGGTGGCGTTCCTGTCGCCACGCTCGGAGCTGAGCTCCTGGAACGGGAGCCTGCAACTCTCATGGCAGCTATGAACCGTCGCACGATCCAACGCGCGCTCCCGCGCCTCGCCCTGCTGGCGCTGGTCTGGTGCACCCTCACCGGCGGCGTCTTCAGCGGGTGCAACGGGCTCTTCACCCCGGTGACTCCGGAGCGCCCCACGACGGCGCCGGTCATCCCCAACTACCGAAGCCCGGAGCTCACCCTGCGGACGATGGCCGAGGGGATCCAGGCCAAGGGCCTGGGGACTGATGCGTGGGTCGGCGCGTTCGCGGATTCCAATGGGCCGGCGGACGGTCCCGGCTTCCATCTCATCTTCGATGCGGATGACGTGAGGGTATGTGATTGCCCGGCCCCGACGATCTGGCGCGCCTCGGACGAGCGGCAGTTCTACCTGGAGTTCATGAACCTGAGCGTAAGCGCCGCCTACGTCGCGGTCTTCGACTCGGTGGATGCCACTCCGGACCCGCAGCCGACCGACACCCAGGCGCTCCTGTACCGCCGGTATCGGGTGCTTGCGTCCGAAGAGGATGGCAACACGAGTATCATCGCGGTAGGCTTCGCCGACCTGACCTTCACGAAGATCTCGACCGATCGCTGGCTGATCACCCGATGGGTCGACCATGTGGATCCGGACGTCGGGGTGAACCCGATCGATTCGGAACAGAAGACCCTCGGCCGCCGCCGACTGGAGTGACCCACATGAATCGCGTTCGCCCGCACCTGCTCCGCCGGATCACCGCATTGGGCGTCCTCGCCGCCGGCCTCTCGCTGGCCGGCTGCTTCAATCCGTTCTCCCCCCGGCTCGCCCCGATCCTCGGCGCCTCGATCCCGGCGCCCAAGCCGACCTCGGCCCCGGGCGTCCTGCGGTTGTTCGAATGGTGCTACAACAACAAGGCGATCGCCGAATACCGCGAGATCTTCTCGGCCGACTACCAGTTCTTCTTCAGCCCGCGCGACTCGGCCGGAGCGGAATGGCGGGGCACGCCCTTCCGGCGCGAGGACGAGCTCATCAGCGCCACCCAGCTGTTCGTAGGCGGCACCTCCGGCGAACCGCCCGCGCGGAGCATCAACCTCAAATTCGACCCCAACTTCTTCGTCTACCCCGACCCGGACTTCACCTACTTCCCCGAGCCCAATCGCACGGTGCCCAGGGACCCGCTCGGGCGCTGGCACAAGAACATCCGGACCACGGTGAATCTCCGGATCGGGACCGAGGACGGTTCCAGCATCGAGATCCTGGGACACGCGAACTTCTACATGGTGCGTGGCGACTCGGCCGACATCCCCGAGGAGCTCAAGCTACTCGGATTCCGCCCCGACTCGACCCGCTGGTATATCCGGCGCTGGGACGACGAGACCGCCTCGGAGGGTGGGACGCTGGCCGCCTCGCCGGCCCGCGAGGCCGGCCGGACCGCGGTCCGATGGGGCGCGCCCGGCGGCGTGTACCGGCCGGCGGGACCGCACGAGTTGCAGCCGTACCTCCAAGCCTCGTGGGGGGCCGTCAAGGCGTACTTCCACCGGGCGTCCGAGACGGACGCGACGACCGCCGGCGCCCGCCCGCAACGCCCCTGACCCGCGTGGCCGCGATTGCCCCCGCGGCCGCGGGCTGGTCTATACTGCCGCCCACTTCCAGTCACCGGTCCAAATTTCATCCGGGTCGTCCGCACCGGCGGGCGAGATCCCACACCGCGAACCTGCCGCGCCGTGCGCGGCGGAGGTGGCCATGCCCGCAGAAGGCGCGAATCTGCAGAAGGAGCTGAACCCGCTCGCCAACGCCGAACGCCAGTTCGACGAGGCGGCCGACCGTCTGAATCTCCCCGCCGGCATCCGCGAGGTCATCAAACGACCACGCCGCACCACGATCGTCTCGCTGCCGGTGGCCATGGACGACGGGTCGCTCCGCATCTTCACGGGCTATCGCACCCAGCACTCGATCGTGCGCGGGCCCGCCAAGGGCGGCATCCGCTACCACCCGGACGTCACCCGTGAAGAGGTCGAAGCCCTCGCCGCCTGGATGACCTGGAAGTGCGCGGTCGTCAATATTCCGTTCGGCGGCTCCAAGGGCGGCGTGATCTGCGACCCCTCCACGATGTCCAACGCCGAGCTCGAGCGCCTCACCCGCCGCTACACCTCCGCCATCATCGAGACCCTGGGACCCGACTCCGACGTGCCCGCGCC
>JBKJXJ010000031.1:0-9189 GCA_046716125.1 Candidatus Eiseniibacteriota bacterium | reverse complement strand
CCCTCAAGCTGCTGCACACGGGCGACGGCAGTCAGGACGACCGGTTCGTGCGCGAGGTGCGCGCGCTCGAGGGTCTCTCCCACCCCGCCATCGCCCGTTACGTCGCCCACGGGATGACGTCCGATGGCCGGCGCTATCTCGTGACCGAGTGGCTCGAGGGCGAAGACCTCGCCACGCGTCTGGCGCAGGGACCGCTCCCGCTGGCGGACGCGCTGGCCCTCGCCACGCGGGTGGCCGGGGCGCTGGGGGCCGCCCACTCGCGTGGCGTGGTGCACCGCGACATCAAGCCCGCCAACCTGTTCCTCCCCGGGGGCGACCCCGCCGGCGTGCGGCTGCTCGACTTCGGCGTCGCCCGCCTGCGCGGCACGTCGCTGGCGGCGACCGCCACCGGGATGATGCTCGGCACGCCGGCCTACATGGCGCCCGAGCAGGCGCGGGCCGAGAAGGAGGTGGACGCGCGGGCCGACGTGTTCGCCTTGGGCTGCGTGGTGCACGAGTGCCTGACCGGGCGGCCGGTATTCGCGGGCGAGCACGTGATGGCGATCCTGGCCAAGGTGCTGCTGGAGGAGCCACCGCGGCTGAGCGAACTCCGGGGTGACGTGCCGCCCGAGCTCGACGCCCTGCTCGCGCGGATGCTGGCCAAGGAGCCCGGTCAGCGCCCGATGGACGGCTCCGAGCTGGCTGCCGAGCTCAAGATGATCGTGGCGGCCGCAGCACCGGTCGCCGCCGAGGTCGCCGCGGTACCGGCCCGGCCGGCGGCCATCACCACCAGCGAGCAGCATCTGTTCTCGGTGGTCCTGGTGTGGCGTGCGCCGAGCGACACGGACGTCGGAGCGGACATCGCCGCATGGTCGCTGCCGACCGAGGTGCTCTCGGCGGCGATCCAACCATTCGGCGGCCGGGTCGAGAGCCTGGCCGACGGCTCGCTGCTGGTCTCGCTCGCCGGCCGCGGGGCAGCGACCGACCAGGTGGCGCGCGCGGCTCGCTGCGCCCTGGCGCTCCAGTCGCTGCTGCCCGGGGCGGGGATCGCGCTCGCGACCGGCCTCGGGGCCGGCCACCTGCCCGCGGGCGAGGTGATCGACCGCGCGGCCGCCCTCCTGCGCGCGGCCGCGGGCACCAACGCGGGTGCGGCGCCCGCCACCGGCGCGGCGCGCATCCTCCTGGACGAGGTGGCGGCCGGGCTGCTCGAGGCCACCTTCGGCGTCGAGCGCACGCCCGGAGGCGCCGTGCTCATGAACGAGCGCGAGATGGAGGATCCCGGCCGTCACCTGCTCGGCCGCCCGAGCCCCACCGTGGGACGCGACCGCGAGCTGCAGACGCTCGGCGCCCTGTTCGACGAATGCGTCGAGGACAGTGTCGCGCGCGCCGCCCTGGTCACCGCCCCTGCCGGCACGGGGAAGTCCCGCATCCGGCACGAGTTCGTCAACGGGGTCAAGCGGCGCGAGAAGCCGGTGGTGATCTGGCTCGGCCGCGGCGACCCGATCAGCGCCGGCTCCCCGTTCGGCATGATCGCCCCGGCGATCCGGCGCGCGGCCGGGATCCTGGACGGTGAGCCGCTGGCGCTCCGGCAGGCCAAGCTGCGGGTGCGCCTGGCGCGCCACCTCACCGGGCCGGAGCTCCAGCGCGTGACCGAGTTCCTGGGCGAGCTGATCGGCGTGCCGTTCCCGGATGCGAACAGCATCGAGCTGCGCTCGGCACGGCAGGACTCGCGCCTGATGGGCGACCAGATGATGCGCGCCTGGCAGGACTGGCTGGCGGCCGAGGCCGCGGCCCAGCCGGTGCTGATCGTCCTGGAGGATCTCCACTGGGGCGACCCGCCGACGGTGAGCTTCACCGATGCCGCCTTGCGCCATCTCAAGGACCGGCCGCTGATGGTGCTGGCGCTGGCGCGGCCCGAGGTGCACGAGGTGTTCCCGAAGCTATGGGCGGAGCGCGGAACGCAGGAGATCCGACTCGGGGAGCTGACGCGGCGGGCGAGCGAGCGGCTGGTGCGCGACGTGTTGGGCGCGAGCGTGCCCGATGGGACGGTGCGGCGCATCGTGGAGCTCTCGGCCGGGAACGCGTTCTATCTGGAGGAGCTGATCCGGGCGGTGGCCGAGGGGCGCGAGGAAGCGCTGCCCGAGACGGTGCTGGCGATGGTGGAGGCGCGGTTGGCGGCGTTAGAGCCCGAGGCGCGGCGGATCTTGAGGGCGGCGAGTGTGTTCGGCGCCGCGTTCTGGCGCGGTGGGGTGGCGGCGCTCATGGGGAGCAGCGAAGGCGCCTCGGGCCTCGACGACTGGCTCACCGAGCTGGTGGAGCGCGAGCTGGTGACCAGCCGGCCGCAGTCCAAGTTCGCAGGCGAGGTGGAGTACCAGTTCCGCCACGACCTGGTGCGGGCCGCGGCCAATGCCATGCTGACCGAGGGCGACCGCGTGCTGGGCCATCGTCTCGCCGCCGAATGGCTGGAGCGCTCGGGCGAGGCGGAGCCCATGGTGCTGGCCGAGCACTTCGAGCGGGGCGGAGAGCCCGCGCGGGCAGTCGAGCACTACCGGCGGGCAGCACAGCAGTCGCTGGAAGGGAACGACCTGCCGGCGGCGGTGGAGCGCGCCGAGCGGGCGGTAACATGCGGGACCCAGGGCGAGACTCTGGGAGCATTGCGCCTGATCCAGGCCGAGGCGGAATGCTGGCGTGACCGCTACGACGACGCCGAGCGGTACGGCCTGGAGGCCATGGAGCGCCTGCCTCACGGAGGGCCGCAGTGGGCCAGCGCGGGGAACTTCCTCCAGTGGGCGGCGTGGAGGCAGGCACATCGGGATGTGTTCCACCGCGTGAGCCGCGCATTCCTCGACCTCCCGCTCGAGCATCGCCCGCACGGAGAGGAGATCATCACCATCGCCTGGCTGGCCGGGGGCCACCTCAGCTGGGCTGAGCAGGAACTCGCTTCGCGGCTGTTCGAGAAGGCGGAGACGTTCGCGCGCGCTCTGCCGGCCCCCCATCCCCGCGCGGAGGCCCACTTGCTTGGGGCATTGGCCTGGGCGGCCATGTTCGCCGGAGACCCCGCCGCCGCGATGGATCGACAGGCAGCGGCGATTCAATCGCATCGGCGTATCGGCGATCTCCGGCAGGCCGGGCGGGAGAATGCGAATGTCGGGAACAGCCTGCTCCAGCTGGGCGCATACCGGCGCGGGATTGAGGTCCTGCGCGAGAGTCTGGGCATCGCGATTCCTGCCGTGAGCGCGATCGCAAGGCAGAATCTGGCCCACGGGCTCTATCAGGTCGGCGAGCTGGCCGAGGCCCGAAGCTTGGCTGAAGCGTCCATCGGGGACTCCCGGGCGTCGGGTGATGTGCGGTTCGAATGTGGGACGCACAGCTACCTGGCGATGATCCTCCTGGCCGCCGGGGATTCCCCGGCGGCGGAGAGGTCGGCCCGGCAGGCTGCGGAGATCACCGCCCCATTTGCTCCCTCGCGGGCCCAAGCTCTGTCGGTGCTGGGCCGCACCCTGCTCGCGCGCGGAGAGGATGACGCGGGTCTTGCCGCGGCCGCGGAAGGCATGGCGATCCTGACGTCGGGGAGTGGCATGGAAGAGGGCGAAGCCTACCTGCGCCTGGTCTACGCCGAGGCGCTGGCGGCGAACGGACGCCGCGATGAGGCGACGGCCGCGATCCGCGCCGCACGCGACCGGCTGCGCGAGCGCGCGGCCAAGATCAGCCAAGCCGAGTGGCGCGAGAGCTTCCTTACGAACGTACCCGAGAACGCGCGCACCCTGGCGCTGGCGCGCGAGTGGCTGGGGGAAGAATGAGCGCCGCGATCCTGTTCATGAGGACGCCATGAAGCACTCCGGTACGTCGGGTTCGCGGGTGTGGGACCGTCTTGCCATCACGGTCCTGCTTGCGGCGCCCTTGTGCGCCGGCCATGGGCCCTCCCCCACCCCGCACGAACCGCCTAAGATCGAAGGCTCCGTCATGACCGCGCTGTGGCGCATGGACGAGACTCTCGACGAGGACACGATCGCTGACAGCGGGCCGCTTGCGCTTCGGTGAAGCTCCGTTTCGCGCTGCGAACCGATCGCTCGCCGGTACCGCAAGTCTTCGCAGCGGAACATTTCGAACCATGGCGCAATCGTGCCTGGAACCACGTCGCGGTGTGTGTCGACGGGCGTCGCATCAGCTTCTACGTCAACGGTCGTTTGGACTCTTCGTTTCCCTGCTTCGGGCGCATCCGCCCGAGCCGGGCTCCCCTGACGATCGGGAACTTCCTCGAGGCCTCACACGACATGGGATCCAACATCTGGTATCTGGGATTGGAAGGCACCGGGTTCTCGGGGATGATCGACGAATTCCGGATCTCCCCCGCCGCCCGTTCACGTACCTGGGAGTCGTCCACCGCCAACGGTCGCTGACGCCCTGAATCGGCCGGGTGGAGGACCCGCGCCCTCACCCCGTCGGCGTCGCCCGTCTCCCGCGCAGCAGCCTGAGCCCGTTCAGGATGACCACCACCGTGCTGCCTTCGTGGCCCGAGACCGCCACAGGCAGCTTGAGCGCGCCGAACGGCGTGTGCTCGCCGGCGAACACCAGCGCCACCAGCACCAGCATGACGCCCGAGGCGATGGTGACGTTCTGGATGACCACCCTCCGTGCCCGCTGGGCGAGTTGCACCGCGTACGGTAGTGCCGTCAGGTCGTCGCCCATCAGCACGACGTCCGCGCTCTCCATCGCCGCGTCGCTGCCGATCCCCCCCATCGCGATCCCGACCGTGGCGCGCGCCAACGCGGGAGCGTCGTTCACGCCGTCCCCGACCATCGCCACCGCGCCATGCGCCTGCTCGAGCCGGCCGATCACGTTGACCTTGTCCTCGGGGAGCAGGCCGCCATGGTGTTCGTCCACGTTCGTCCGCCGGGCGATCGCCTCGACCGTCGGAACGCTGTCGCCCGAGAGCAGGACCGTGGTGCGGACGCCGAGCGCCCTGAGGCTCGCCACGCACTCGGCGGCGGCCGGGCGCACCTGGTCGGCCGCCGCGATCACGCCCCACCGCTCGTCGCGGCGCACCAGCATGGCGGTGCGGGCGTCACGGCGGAACGCGGCGACGCGTTCGAGGGCCTCCCCCGGGACTTCCACGCCGAGGTCGGTGAACAGCTCCGGCGTGCCTACCTCGACCTGCGTGCCCTGGACCTTCGCGACCAGCCCCTTGCCGAGATGCGACGTGAGCTGCTCGGCGGGCATGATCGCGATGCCGCGCTTCTCGGCGGCCCGCACCACCGCCTGGGCGAGCGGGTGCTGGGAGCGCAGCTCGGCGCTCGCGGCCCAGGCGAGCACCTCTGCCTCGGTCGCGGCCCCGAACGGCACGATGTCGGTCACCTCGAAGCGCCCGCGCGTCAGCGTGCCGGTCTTGTCGAAGGCCACCGTCTTCACCCGTCCGAGCGCCTCGATGTAGCGCCCGCCCTTGAACAGGATGCCGTTCCGTGCGGCGTTGGCGATCGCCGAGAGGATGGTGGCGGGCGTGGCGATGACGAGCGCGCACGGCGAGGCGACGACCAGCAGCACCATCGCGCGATAGAAGGAGGTCGCGAAGTCCTGGCCCATCACGAAGGGCGGCACGACGATCATGAGCGCCGCCCCGATCATCACGACCACCGTGTAGTAGCGGCCCACCCACTGGGCCACCTCTTCGGTGCGCGACTTCTGCTCCTGCGCCTCGGTGACCATCGCGACGATGCGGGCGAGCGTCGTGTCGCCCGCGGCGCGGCTCGTCGTCACCTCGATCGCGCCCTGCTGGTTCAGCGTGCCGGCGAACACCCGGTCGCCGACCTCCTTGGACACCGGCACCGACTCGCCGGTCAGGTTGCTCTGGTCGACCAGCGACGCCCCGAGCGCCACCGTGCCGTCCACAGGGATCGCCTCACCCGGCTTCACGATCACCCGTTCGCCGACCTGGACGCTCTCGGCCTCGACCTCGATCTCCTGGTCGCCGCGCCGGACCAGCGCGCGGGCCGGCCGCAGCTTCAGCAGGGCGTGCAGCGCCCGCCGGGTGCGGCCCATCGTGTAGACCTCGAGCGTGTTGCTGAGCGAGAAGAGGAACATCAGCACCGCCGCCTCGAAGACGTACCCGATGACGCCGGCGCCGATCGCCGCCAGGATCATCAGGAGGTTGACGTCGAAGCGGAAGCGCGCGAGCGCCTGGGCGGTCGAGCGCAGCGCGAACCATCCGCCGGCGATCGCCGAAGCGATGAAGGCGACGTGGTGCCAGGCCGCGGACGGGACGGCTCGCTCGAGCACCATGCCGGCCACGATGAGCAGGAAACACACACCGGTCAGCACCGCCATGGACCGGCCGCGCGCGAACTGCTCGACCTCGGCGTTGGAGAACGGCGTGCCCCACGGCTTGGTGCGCGAGAGCGGCCGCACCAGGTCGGCGGTGTCCGACGGCACGATCCGGCGCGAGAGCCCCACGCGGTCGGGGTCGGCGATGACCGCGAACTCCGGGTTCTCCGAGCGCGGCAGATGGCCCAGGCGCAGGTCGCAGTCCTCGCAGGCGCCCGGCGCCCCGCGGCGTTCGCAGAGCGTGACCCGCTGGGCGAAGAGCGCGGCGACCTCGTCGGCGAGGGTGTTGAGGCGGTCGAGCTCGACCAGCGAGGGCCGGTAGCGCACGGTGAGCGTGCTCGCCCTGAAATCGGCCTCGATCGAGACCACGCCCGGGCTCTCGCGCAGCCGGTCGGAGAGCACGACCAGGCAGCCGGGGTCGTTCGCGGGGCTGGGCAGGTGGGGATCGGCCGCCCGCACCGCCGTTCCCTGGACCGATGGCACGCTCATGCGAGGGAGGCTAGCACACACGCTCGAGGGCGGACCGATCGGCGCCCGCCGAACGAATCAAAGCGGTCGTCAGGCGGCGCGAGCGGGCTTTCCCTGGGCCGGCTCGCAGCTCGAGAGCCGCAGCGCGAGCGCCGCGCCCGCGATGGACGCGCAATCGAAATCCACGCCCGTGAACAGCTCGCCGCCATCCTTGTTGCTCAGGTTGATGACCCCGTAGAGCCGGCCGTTGTGCACCACCGGGACGGCGATGAACGACGGCGAGTTATAGGTGCCTGACTGATCCTCGGGGGTGATGTCGGCCTGGCTGCGCATCCGCACCAGTAGCGGCTTGCGATTGTGCGCGACCCATCCCGCCACGCCCTGCCCCATGCGCACCCGCACGCTCGCGGCGACGCCGGCGTCGAGACCGGACTGGGCCGAGATCCGGAGCGTCTCGCAACTCTCGTCCAGGGTCATCAGGCTGCACCGCTCGATCCGGAACTCGCCGCACAACCACTCCACGACCAGCATCGGGAGCCGGCGCTCGTCGGACTCCCCGCCGAGCAGGATGAGCAGCCGCCGCGCGAAGTCCAGGCGCCGCTCGAGATCGGCCATCTCCCAGCTGGCGGTATTCATCTCAGTGTAGGTGTCGGACAGGTGCTCGGTGGCCGCGATCGCCTGGGCCTCGAGCAGCTCCATCATCGATTGGACGCGCTCGAGTTCCTCCTTGTACTGCTCGGAGCTCCGCTGGCGCTCTTCGTACTCGCTGGTCAGGTTCGCAAGGGCCTCGCCGTTCGAGCTCTCCTGCGCTTCGAGCTGACGCGACCGCTCGGCGAGGGCCTCGATCTGCGCGCGCAGCTCCCCGGCCGCCTCGGTCGCCGCCTCGGTCGCCACCTCGGTGACCGCTCCCGCCTTGCGCGCGGCAGGCGGCGCCGCCGTCTCGCGCTGCATGCGCTGGAGGTGCTTCATCATCGCCACCGTGACCAGGCTCTTGACCGGGAGGATCTCGCTCACCGCCCGTCCGCCGAACGCGCTCTTCTTGAGGCTGGTGACGACGAGGATGCCGATCAGGTCGGATTGATCGCCGAGCGGCATGCACACGCACGACTTCCAATCCGAGATGACCGTGAGGGGCATCAGCTCGGACGCATCGCGCTCCTCCGCCACGTAGTACGGGGCGGTCCCGAGGCCGCCGGAGAAGAGTGCGCGTTTTTCCGTGGCGTTGTAAATTGCACTGGCGTCGAACAGTTTTCGCACGAGGCGATCGGGCAGTTGATTGGCGGGCACGACGATATGGCGGCGGACGACCCGGTCGCCCTCGGTCTCGAAGACATCCACGAAACCCTCGGCGCCCGCCTCGTAGAAGGCGATCGAGGCACGCCAGTCAGGCCGCGCCGCTTCGAGGCCGTGCAGGAACTCGAAGACGACGCTCTGGATGTCACGCGACTTGGTGAGCCGCGTCGAGATGTCACGCAGGTCGAATCTGGACATGGGATCCCCGGTGGGACGGCTTGGGCCACCCGGCAAGGCAAGGGGTGTGCCGGGATTCGTGGGGGGGGGCGAAGGGAGCGGTGGCGACGCCGAACTACCGCGTCATCACGAGCGGACGCGTCCAGCGCCCGCCTTCCGTGCGCACGCGCACGAAGTAGACGCCGGCGCCCGCAGCGCTCCCGTCGGCGCGCTTTCCGTCCCAGGCGACGGTCTGCCGGCCGGCGGCGAATTGCTCGCCGCGGGCGAGGACGCGCGCCGTACGTCCCATCACATCGTAGACCTCGATGTCCACGCGGCCCGCACGCCCGAGGCTGAACACGACCTCGGTCGGGCCTCTCGTCAGGCTGGGCTTCAGCCGCTCGAACGCGTAGCCGCCCTCGCCGTCGCGCGTCACGCCCACGTTGCTCGGGGTCGAGTTCGGGTCGCCGGGGTTGCTGCCGGCGTCCAGCTCATCGCCGTCGAGATGGGTGTCACGGTCACGGTCGATCCCCATGCGCGTCCCGCTGCCGTCGGGCACTCCGGTCACCGTCACCGCGCTGCCCGGGCCGGTCGCGAGCGCCAGCAGCTGCGCGGTCGTGAGATTCGGCTCTCCCAGCTTGTCCGGGTCCCACAGGTCGCTCCCGAGGTAGACCCACCCGCGCGGCTGCGATCCCACGCGGCCCTTGGCGATGATGTCGCACCGGTTCGTGGTGTAGACCGTCTTCAGCGTGTCCACGCGCATCACGCCCTGGGGATCCGCGGTGCCATCGAAGGTGACCTGGAAGCCCACCGCCGGCGCCATGCCGGTGTCGAACGAGTGCAGGAACGCCTCCACGTCGCGGCGGTTGTCGTCCGCGACCGCGGTGGGCCCGAAGTTGAACAACGGGAACTGGAGGAACTTGAAGAGCTTGTCCACCGAGCCGTCGTGGGTGAAGGCCGTGCCGCGCTTGCTCG
>JBKJXJ010000030.1:0-3050 GCA_046716125.1 Candidatus Eiseniibacteriota bacterium | reverse complement strand
GTGGACTCGTGGTCGATGTCGCGCGCGTCCAGGTCGGCGCCCTGGTCGAGCAGGAACCGCGCGATCTCGACGTTCGCGGCGAAGTGGAGCGGGGTCTGCCCGTCTCCGCCCCGGGCGTGGACCAGGGCGGGGTCGGCGGCGACCAGCGCTCGCAATCGGTCGAGCATCCCGAGCCGTGAGGCCGCATGCGCGTCCACGATGGCGCCGCGCTCGATGAGGAACGGCGCCATCGCGGGCGTGCACGTGTCGAGCACGCCGAATCCGCCCGCCCACCACCGGCTGCGGGCGTTGATGTCGGCGCCGGCGTCGAGGAACACGGCGATCATCTCGGGATTTCCGGTCTCCACGACCGGCATCAGGGGGAGGGCGCCGAATGGCAGTTCGGGGGCGGGCTGGTTCAGCCGCGCCCTCAGTTCCTCGTGCCGTTCGATCAGCTCTCGGGCGAGTCGAACGTCACCCGCCCGTACCGCCCCGACCAGCGCCGCGCGCGGGTCGGGGCGGTGGGATGCGTTCACCGCGCGAACATCCCGTCCACCGGCACCACCTGGATCCGCTCGCGGCGGAGCGCCAGCGGGTAGGCCTCGATGGTCTTGTCCTCGGTCAGCACGTCCTCCGGCTTGGGGCTGGCGTACTTCATCGGGCTCGGCGCCCCTGACGCCAGCTTCGCCGCCAGCGAATCGGCCTGCTCGCTCACCATTGCGATCCACATGCGTTCGGGCCGCAGGTGCTTCTTGATGGCGGCGTTGACCTCGGCCAGCTTCAGCGTCGGGATGACCCGCCGGAAGTTGTCGAGGTGGCCCGGCGCCTTGACCCCGTAGATGCGGTCGTCGAGGGCGTAGCCGAGCCGGTCGTCGGTGCTGACCGCGTAGTTGAGCGAGTACTTCGAGATGAACGACCGGGTGAGCTCGAACTGGTCCTGGGTGAGACCGTTCTTCGCCAGGTTCTCGACCTCGCGCATCGCGGCGCGCAGGGCGAAATGAGCCTGGTCGTTGGGCACCGGGCGGATCCACACCTCGAACAGCTGCCGGCGGCGCGGCACGTTGGCCGGCGGCACGTTGCGGTTGCCGCCCTCGGGGAACCACTCGATGTACGAAT
The DNA here is from genome assembly GCA_046716125.1 of Candidatus Eiseniibacteriota bacterium. Lineage (GTDB taxonomy): Bacteria > Eisenbacteria > RBG-16-71-46 > RBG-16-71-46 > RBG-16-71-46 > WS-11. Next base: position 1,955 of record JBKJXJ010000030.1, on the reverse strand, counting down.
AGTCCCCGTAGTTCATCCCGCGCTTTTCGCGGATGACGCTGTAAAGATGCGACGACGAGTTGCGATGCTCGCCCAGCCATGAGTTGGCCACCCAGAGGGCGTAGAAGTCGCGCTCGCCGCGCCGCGCCTCGATCGGGAACCCGAAGCTGATCGCGGTCGCGGGCCCCGGCTTCTTGACGATCACCACCGGGCGACCCTCGGGCGCCGCAACGGCGGGCACCGTTACCGGGGCGGGCTTGCCGGCGGGCAGCATCGCCAGCTCGCGCTGCATGCGCTCGACCAGGCCTAAGTCGTATCCGCCGCCGAGGCCGAGCACGACGGCGTCGCGGGTCATGTGGGTGGCGTGGAACCGGCGCACGTCCTCGAGCGTGATGGACTCGAGCCCGGCGGTCGTACCGGCGTTCAGATGCGCGTACGGCGTCCCCGCGAACGCGGCCCCGTGGAGCGCCGCCTTGCCCAGCTCCTCGTCCGAGGAATACCGCAGCGTCTTCTCGATGAAATCCCGGGTGCGCTGCCGGATGCGCGAGAAGTCGGCCTCGTCGAACGCCGGCTCGCGGATCGCGTCGAGCAGCATCGGGACGTACCCGTCGAGGTTGTCCTTGTGCACCCGCCCCGAGAACGTCGTCAGCTCCTTGTCCACGCGGACTCCGTATCCGGCCGCCATCGGATAGAGGAGCTTGAGGACCTCGGGGTAGGCATGCTTCTTCGTGGCCCCCTCCGCCATCATGGTGGCGGTGAGGAAGGCGAGCCCCTCCTTGCCGGGAGGATCGTTCTGAGCGCCGATGGTGAAGGCGATCTTGAACGCCACGGTCGGATCGGTCGGGACCGGGAGCAGGACCGGCGCGTTGGGGAGCCCGATCTGGGCGGCTCCCGAGCGCACCGGAGCCAGCACCAGGGCGCACGCGACCGCGGCGAGGGTCAGGCGGGGAGCGAGGTTCATGACTGCGCCCCCTTCAGGACGGCCACCGTGCGCCGGTCGCGGGTCAGATACTTGCGGGCGGCCGCCTGAATGTCCTCCGGCGTCACCTCGCTCATCCCGGTGTACAGGGCGTCCACGGATTCGATCCCGCCGGACAGGGCGATGAACCGGGCCAGACCGCCGGCGACGCGATCGGGCGTGTCCATGCCCATCAGGAACCCGTAGCGCGAGCGCCGTTTGAGATCGTCGAGATCCTTGAGCGCCGGCGGGTTCTCCTGGATGCGGGCCACCGCCTGATCGATCGCCTCGCGCACCGGGACGATGTTCTGCTCGCCGGTGACCATCGCTCCCACCGTCCAGAGTCCGGGATCGCGGCTGAAGCGGAAGCCGGCGAACACGCGCTGGGCGAGCCGCTTCTCCAGCACCAGCTCGCGGTACGCCGCGCTGGTCTCGCCGAACAGCAGCTCGCCGAGCAGAGCACCGGCCGCCACCTCGCGGCTCGAAGCGTCGAACGCCGGCCCCTTCCAGGCGATCGTCAGGAGCGGCAGCGTGCGTCCGTCATACGAGACTTCGAGCGAGCGCTCGCCCTTCTGCTCGGGCTCCTGCTGGACCGCGGGCGCTTGATAGCCCCGCTTCCAGCCGCCGTATTCTTTACGGATCTGCGCCATCACCGCCTTGGGATCGAAATCGCCGGTGACCAGCAGGATCACGTTCTCCGGGCGGTAGAACCGGGCGAAGAAGCTCTTCGAGTACTCGTACATCGTCGGCATGGCGGCGATGTCCTTCTCGAAGCCCATGGTGGTGTGCTTGTACGTGTGCACGTCGAACGCCTTGTCCTGGAGCGCTTCGGAGAGCACCGAGAACGGCTGGGTCCGGTTCTTCCGGTACTCGCCATAGACCGCGCCCGACTCGGTCTGGAAGACCGGTTCGGCGTAGGCCAGATTCTGGAACCGATCCGCCTCCAGCTCGACCACCTTCGCCAGATCCTCCGACGCGACGTTCACGTAGTAGCAGGTGAAGTCGTCGGTGGTGTAGG
>JBKJXJ010000029.1:0-12766 GCA_046716125.1 Candidatus Eiseniibacteriota bacterium | reverse complement strand
CTCGTACTCGCCGGGATGGCGCGTGGTGGCGCGGCGCGGCTCGCCCTTGAGCATGGAGCCCTGGCGCTCGCCGAGCCGGCCGAGCCGCGCTGGATCCGGGCACGGGTGGTCGAGCATCCGCTTCGCGAAGGGGGCGAGCCGCTCGCGATCGCCCGGCTGACCGAACCGAGCGCGCCGCTCGCCGCCGGGACGCGTGTGCGATTGCGATTGCCGGCGGGATGCGAGGCCGAGTGGGGCGACACGGTCTCCGCGTTCGCGCTCCTCGAGCGTCCGCCCGTGCGATCGAACCCGGGAGGATTCTCGTCACGCGACGCCGCGGCGGGCGTGGGGCTCGCCGTCCACGGTCGGGCGTTCGCCGCGCGCGTCGCGCCTTCGACCGGGGCGCGTGCCTGGGCGCGGGCCACGGCGGTGCGCTGGCGCCGGGCGGTGGAGGGTGTGCTGGCCCGGGGCCTGACCGCCGAGAGTCGCCAGCTCGTCACCCCGCTGGTCGTCGGGGACCGTTCGGCGCTCCCGCCCGCCGTGGGCGCCGATCTGCGCGCGTCGGGGCTCACGCATCTTCTCGCACTCTCGGGCCTGCACGTCGTCTGGCTCGCCGGGATCGCGCGCGGGATCGCGGCGGCACTGGGTTCCGGGGTGCGTGGTCGGGCGGTGGCCGGGGCGACATGCGCGCTGTTCTACGCGCTGGTGGCCGGACCTTTGCCCTCGCTCATGCGCGCGGTGACGACCGAATGGATGTGCGCGCTCGCGCGGCTTGCGGGCCGCGCCCTCGACCCGGTCCAGGCACTGGCGCTCAGCGCGCTGGCGCTCCTGGTCGTGTCGCCGTGCTGGGCGCTCGATCTGGGTTTCCAGCTCTCGTGCGGGGCGACCCTCGGTCTGGTCACGGCGGGGCCGTGGCTCACTTCTCACGCGGGTGCGCTCAGGGCCTGGCTTGCGCCGTTCGTTCCCACGCTCGCCGCACAGCTCATGGCGCTGCCGCTCCTGCTCGAGCGATTCCACGCGCTGCCGCTCACCTCGCTCGCGACCAATCTCGTCGCGGTCCCGGTCTGCGGCGCGCTGCTCGCGTCGGCATGGCTCGGTGTCGCGCTCGAGTGGGCTCTCCCGGGCGCCGGCGCGCCGTTCCTCGCCGCGTGTGAGCCGCTGGCCGCCGCCCTGAGGTGGGTCGCCGGAACCGCGGGCCAGTGGCCGGGCGCATTGAAGGCGACCGGGTCCGAGCCCGGCATCGCGGTCCTGAGCTCGATCGGGGCGGTGTGCCTCGCGCTCGGTCTGCCGGAGCCCCGCGCACTGGTCGCACGCGCCCACCCCATGTCGCCAGCGCGGCACGCCGCCATGGCGCTGGGCGCGTTCGCGAGCCTGCTCGCGCTGGCCCTCGCGTTGAGCGCGCCGGCGCTGCGGCCCCCGCCCGGTCGGTGGTGGATGGTGATGCTCGACGTCGGACAGGGGGATGCGCTCGCGCTCGGATTCCGCGACGGCTGGTGGCTGGTGGATGCCGGCGCACGCACGCCGCGCTTCGACGCCGGGGAGAGCACGGTCCTGCCGTTCCTGCGCTGGGCCGGGGTGCGGCGGCTCGAACGGCTGGTGCTGACGCACGACGATGGCGATCACACCGGCGGCGCGCACGCGCTCCTGCGCGGCGTAAGCGTCGGCGCGATCATGACGCCGGTCCCGGGCCCCGGCGTGCCGGGGCCGGCCCGCCTGTTCGGGGCGGCGCGTGTCCCGGTGGAGCGACGCGCCGCCGGCGACACGTTGCGGCGCGCGCCCGCCGTCATCGTCCACTGGCCGCCCGCCGGCATGCCGCTCGCCGCGGACAACGCGGCATCGCTGGTGCTGGAGGTCGCGGGCGAAGGGGGCAGGGCCCTGCTCGCGGCAGACATCGACAGCACGCGCGAGGACCTGCTCCCGGTCGCCGCACCCTTCGCGGTGCTCAAGGTCGCCCACCACGGTTCGGGAAGCTCGAGCGGCACGGGTTTCCTGCTGCGTCTGGAACCCGAACTCGCGGTGATCTCCTGCGGGCGCCGGAGCGCATTCGGCCATCCCCATGCCGGAGCGCTCGCGCGTCTCGCCATGGCTGGGGCGCGGATCGCGCGCACCGACCGTGAAGGCGCGGTGTGGATCGAGTTCTCGACGCGCGGCGCCCGCCGGTTGGCGTGGCGTGATGGGGAGCCTCGCGACCTGGAGCACCGTGGGGATGCGAACGCCGGGCCGCCGGCGACCGCGCGCGCATTTGCTCGCCTGGGGCCGCGTTGGTAGATTGCGGCGTGGTCGCTTCCACCTCCATGCGCGCGCTCGCAGTGCTGGCCTCGGGCCAGGGGACGAACTTCGAGGCGCTGGCCATGGCCGCGCAACGGAGCGAACTGGGCGGGCGGATCGTGACCCTGCTCAGTGACCAGCCCGATGCGCCCGCGCTCGCGCGCGCCCGTCGGCTGGGGATCGAGGCGCTCCACATCCCCGCTGGCCGTTTTCGCACGCGCATCGAGGACGAAGGGCCGTGGCTCGAGGTCCTGCGCTCGCGTGGCGTCGAGGTGGTGCTGCTCGCGGGCTTCATGCGCCGGCTGCACGGCACCGTGCTGGACGCGTTCCCTGACCGCATCCTCAACATCCATCCTTCGCTGCTGCCGGCGTTCCCCGGGCTCGACGCGATCCAGCGTGCCTGGGAGCACGGCATTCGTGTGGGCGGCTGCACGGTCCACCTGGTGGAGGACGCGCTCGACGCGGGACCGATCCTGGCCCAATCGGCGGTCGAGGTGCGCGACGACGACACGCTCGCGAGCTTCGAAGCGCGGATCCATGCCGCCGAACACCGGCTCTATCCCGCGGCGGTGCGGCGCTTCCTGCTCGAGCCCTGGCGTCGGGAGGGGCGTCGGGTGGTCGCCGGCGTTCCGGGCACGATGGCGATCGGCGGAGCATCCGTTGACCGGGAGGGTGCCCGATGAGCGCGCGGCCCGGACTCGACGCCGTTATCTGCGATGCCGGCGGCACACTCATCCGGCTCGACTTCGAGTGGATGGCGGGCGACCTGTCTCTGCTCGGCTTCCCGGTCGAGGCCGGGGCGCTGCGTCGCGCCGAGGTCGAAGGCCGGCGCGCCTACGACGCGAGCGCGCGTCCGCCGGCGCCGTTGGAGCCCTCGCGCCCGCCGGCGCCGGGGGAGCCCTCGCGCCTGCCGGGTTCGCCGGGCCCGGCCCCCAGGGGCGACGTGCGCGCCTACTTCAATGGAACGCTGTCGGCCGCCGGTGTGCCCGAGGGACTGCGCGCGGAGGCGGTCGAGCGGTTCCTGGCGCGCGAGTCGGCGAGCGGTCTGTGGTGCCGCCCGATGGAAGGGGCTCGCGTCGCGCTCGATGCGCTGGCGGCCATGGGGCTGCGTCTCGCCGTGGTCTCCAACTCCGACGGTCGCGCCGAGCGTCATCTCGAGAACGCCGACATGCTGCGCGGCATCGAGTTCGTCGTGGACTCCCATCTGGTCGGGATCGAGAAGCCCGATCCGGCCATCTTCGCCGTCGCCCTCGGACGGCTCGGCACTTCCCCCAAGCGCACGCTGTTCGTCGGCGACATCCGCTCGGTGGACGAGGCCGGGGCGGAGGCGGCGGACATGCGCTTCATCCTGCTCGATCCGCTGGGCGATTACGGCGCTCCCGACGCCCCGCGGATCGAAGGGATGCACGAGCTGGCGGGATGGGTCGCCGCCACATTCGAGGTCGCCCGCCCGCCCGGGACCGCACCGAACTCCCCGGAGGATGAGGACGTGATGAGGAGATCGCGATGATCGGAACCGGCGACGCGGTGTTCCGGATCGAACTCCCGGGGCTCAAGCCCTGGCGCCAGGGCAAGGTGCGCGACCTCTATGAGGCCGACCCCGATCATCTGGTGATCGTCGCCAGCGACCGGCTCTCGGCCTACGACAGCATCCTGCCGACTCCGTTCCCGGGGAAGGGGCGGATCCTCACCACGCTCTCCGCGTACTGGTTCCGCACGCTTGCGAGCGCCGCGCCCCATCACCTGGTGAGTGACGATCCGCTCCGCTACCCGCCGCCGTTCGACCTGTATGCCTCGCGGCTCGAAGGCCGCAGCATGCTGGTGCGCCGCGCCGCGCGGATCGACATCGAGTGCGTCGTGCGCGGACACCTCACCGGCTCGGGCCTGCGCGAGTACCGCGCGGGCGGAACGGTGTGCGGGATCAAGCTGCCCGGGGGACTCCTCGATGGCGCGGCCCTCGACCCGCCGATCTTCACGCCCGCCACCAAGGCCGATGCCGGACACGACGAGAACATCACGTTCGATGAGATGACGCGGCGGATCGGGCGCGAGACCGCCGAGGCCCTGCGCGACCGCAGCCTCGCGATCTACGGCGAAGCGCGGGAGCACGCGTGGGAGCGGGGGCTGGTGCTGGCCGACACCAAGTTCGAGTTCGGACGCGTGGACGGAACGATCACGCTGATCGACGAGATCCTCTCGCCCGATTCGTCGCGCTACTGGGATCGGGCCGAGTACGAGGCCGGGCGGCTCCACTCATTCGACAAGCAGTTCGTGCGCGACTGGCTGGACCAGTCGGGCTGGAACCACGAGCCGCCGGCGCCCGCGCTCCCGGAGGAGGTCGTGCGCCGGACCTCCGAACGCTACGCCGAAGCCATGAGCCGGCTCACCGGGGAGCCGGCGTGAGCGATGCGACCGGAGCCACCGGAGCAAGGGCGGGCTGGCCCGCCGCGGCGCTGCTCTCGCTCTCGGACAAGCAGGGCGCGCTCGAGTTCGCGCGCGCGCTGGCCGACGGCGGCACGCGCATCGTCGCCTCGGGCGGCACCGCGACGCACCTGGAGCAGGGCGGCGTGCCGGTGACGCGGGTCGAAGCGTTGACCGGATCGCCCGAGATGCTCGGGGGCAGGGTCAAGACGCTCCACCCGCTCATCCACGGACCGATCCTTGCGCGCCGCGCGGTGGCCGACGACATGAAGGCGCTCGAGGCCATCGGAGCCGGCCCGATCGATCTCGTGGCGGTCAGCCTCTATCCGTTCGAAGCGCGCGCCGGGGGCCTCGACGAGGCGGGCGCGGTCGAGGAGATCGACATCGGCGGTGTCGCCCTGCTGCGTGCGGCCGCGAAGAACTTCGCGGACGTGACGGTCATCCACGACCCCGTCCAGTACGATTCCGTGCTCGCGGCGCTCCGTGCCGGGGGCAGCACGCTGGAGCAGCGCCGCGAGTGGGCGCTGGCGACGTTCGCGCGGACGGCGAGATACGACGCCGCGATCGCCGGCGAGCTCGGCCGCCGCGCGGGAGGAGGAGATGAGGGGGCCGACGCGCCACCGGTCCACGTCGTCGCCCTCGAGCATGTGCGGAGTCTGCGCTACGGCGAGAACCCGCATCAGGAGGCCGCCCTCTATGCACAGGTCGGCGACCATGGCGCGCTCCGGACGCTTCGTGAAGGCAAGGAGCTCTCGTACAACAACCTGCTCGATGTCGAGGCGGCCGTGCGTCTGGTGTGGCGCTTCCGGCAGCCGGCCTGTGTGATCGTGAAGCACACGCAGCCGTGCGGGGCGGCGAGCGCGGCGACGCCCGCCGAGGCCTACGCCCTGGCATTCGCCGGGGACGAACAGTCGGCCTATGGCGGCATCGTGGCGTTCAACCGTCCGCTGGACGGGGAGACAGCGCTGGCGCTGGCGGGGCAGTTCATCGAGTGCGTCGCCGCCCCGGAGTTCACGCCCGACGCCGACGCGGCCTTCAAGTCGAAGAAGAACCTGCGAGCGCTACGCGTTGCCCAGGAGGATGTTGCGGCGCATGATAACTGGGAGGTGCGGCACGCCGGGCGCTGGGCGCTGCTTCAGCACGAGCCGCTCACTCCCGCGCCCGAATGGAGAACGGTGACCGCACGCGCGCCGGGTGCCGCCGAACTCGAGTCGTTGCGGTTCGCATGGGAGGTGGTCGCGGCCGCCCGCTCCAACGCGATCGCGCTGGCTCGCGGTACGGCGCTCATCGGGCTCGGCTCCGGGCAGACCAGCCGTGTGGACGCGGTGGACGTGGCGCTCATGAAGGCGCGGCGTTCGGGCCACGAGGTGAAAGGGGTGGTCCTCGCCTCGGACGGATTCTTCCCGTTCGCAGACAACATCGAGCACGCCGCTTCGGCCCGGATCGTCGCGGTGGTCCAACCCGGAGGATCGAAACGCGACGCCGAGGTCATCGCCGCCTGTGATCGCCACGACATGGCGATGATGTTCACCGACCGGAGGGTGTTCCGGCACTAATTGTGCGGGCCTGATGACGCCGGGCCCGACCGGGAGTATGGTGGCAGTGACTTGAAGAAGGTGTCTCGCCCCCGCGACGGTGGCGGTCCTGAGTCCAAGAAGGAGGCTGGAGTGGCTGGGGTGGAGGGCAGTCATCACGGACCACGCGCGCGCGCGCCTGGTCGAACGCGGCATCCTCGAGTTCGAGCTACGACGGATGGTGGTGCACTGTCGACGCTATCGACGAAGTCGACGTACGGGCGCCTTTCTCCTGGCCGGCCGGCTCCGAGGGCAATCGTGGGCCATCGCGGTTCGGCCAGACCCGCCGCGAAAACGGGTGGTCGTCCTCACCGTATTCCCTCTCCGGGGGGATCGATCATGAAGGAGTCGTGGACAGCCCTGAGCCTCAAGGTCGAGTACCTGGATGGCGATGCGGCAATCGCGTATCTCACGCTTCCTCACCCTGCGCGCTTGAGAAGTCACTATGTGCGCCGGCTCGGGCCTGACCTGTTGGTTGATTTCAGCCGGGGGGGCCGAGCGCTGGGTATCGAGATCCTTGATCCGCGCCACACTTCGCTCGCGGCGCTCAACCGCGTGATGAAACGACTCGGCCTGGTGGCGCTGCGGAAGCGGGACGTGGCGCCATTGCGCGCCGCGTGAGCTTTGCCGGTCGTCGTCCAGGATCGTGCCGGCGCGAGGTGAATGGGGCGGTCCTCGCCTCGGACGGGTTCTTCCCGTTCGCCGACAACATCGAGCACGCGGCCGCGGCCGGCATCGTCGCGGTGGTCCAGCCGGGTGGCTCGATGCGCGACGCCGAGGTCATCGCCGCCTGCGACCGCTTTCGGCTGGCGATGATGTTCACCGACCGGAGGGTGTTCCGGCACTAGCGATGACCCTGGCCCCCGGGACAGGGGAGGGCGTGAGCCCCAGGAGGAAGCCCCCATGGTCAGATTGGGAAGTGGACTTCGAGGCGCACGCAAGAAGGAGAATGCTCGAGCGGGGGCTGACCGAGCTCGACGTCCGCCACATGCTGGAGCACGCGCGGCGGTATCATCACAGCCGATATCCCGGCCACTGGATCGTCCTGGCCGGACTGAGGGGCGTGCGGTGGGAGATCGTCGTTCGACCGCAGGCCGGGTACGACCTCGTCGAGGTCGTGACAGTCATGGAAAGGAAGGCCTCAAGATGAGAGTCGGGATGGATCTGACCATCAATTACCGGGAGGGGAAGCCCTACGCGGCGTATCTCACACTGCCTCATGCCGTCGGTGTGAAGAGTCACCGTCAGAAGGAGATGTCCCCGGGCATCATCGTCGACTTCGATCGCGAGGGTCACCCGCTGGGCATCGAGATGCTCGACCCGCGCCGGGCGACATGGACGAAGCTCAATCTGATCATGGACAAGCTCCAGATGCCCCGCCTCCCGCGCGAGTGGGTGCGCCCGTTACGGGCGGCGTGAGCAGATGAGCGTATGCGTCCGATCACGGCCAGCTCCCACGAGGTGAGATGTCCCGCGAACTGGTCCTGATCCTCGACTTCGGCTCGCAGTACACCCAGCTCATCGCGCGCCGCGTGCGCGAGCAGGGGGTGTTCTCCGAGATCGTATCCGGCACCACGCCCGCGGTCGAGATCAAGGCGCGCAAGCCCGCGGCGCTCATCCTCTCGGGCTCGCCCGCGAGCGGCTACCGCGCGCAGGCGCCGATGCCCGACCCGGGCATCTATGCGCTGAAGAAACCGCTGCTCGGTATCTGTTACGGCTTCCAGGCGACGATGCAGCTCCAGGGCGGCTCGGTCGCCAAGGCCGAGCGCGCCGAGTACGGCACGGCGACGTTCATCGTGGACCGGCCCTCGCCTCTGTTCGCCGGCGTGCCGAAGCGCTTCCGCGCCTGGATGAGCCATGGCGACGAGGTCCAGGCGCTGGGACCCGGCTGGCAGCGGGTGGCGCACACGTCCAGTTGCGCGTTCGCAGCCGCGCGCCACGAAACGCTTCCCTTCCATCTCATCCAGTTCCATCCCGAGGTCGTCCACTCGCCCTACGGGAAGAAAGTGCTCCACAACTTCCTGTTCCGCATCGCCGGCTTGAAGGGCGGGTGGAGCATGAAGAACTTCCTCCGCCAGGCCGTCGCCGACATCCGCGAGCAGGTGGGGAAGGACGGCCACATCCTGTGCGGGCTCTCGGGCGGCGTGGACAGCACGGTGGTCGCCACGCTGTGTCACCGCGCGGTGGGGAAGCGGCTCTTCTGCGTGCTCGTCGACCACGGGCTCCTGCGCATGGGCGAAGCCGAAGAGGTGAAGCGCGAACTGGGCGAGAAGCGCGGCCTGAACCTCCGGGTGGTGGATGCGCGCGAGCGGTTCCTCTCGAAGCTGGCCGGCGTCACCGACCCCGAGCGCAAGCGCAAGATCATAGGCGCAGAGTTCATCGCGGTGTTCGAGGAGGAGGCGAAGCGTCTCGGGCCGATCGAGTTCCTCGCCCAGGGGACGCTCTACCCGGACGTGATCGAGAGCGCCTCGGCGGGCTGGGGCGCCCAGGTCATCAAGACCCACCACAACGTGGGCGGGCTGCCCGAGCGGATGAACCTGGCGCTGATCGAGCCGCTCCGACGGCTCTTCAAGGACGAGGTGCGCGACCTGGGGCGCGCGCTCGGGCTCCCGGATCATCTCGTGGACCGCCACCCGTTTCCGGGGCCGGGCCTCGCGGTGCGCACCCTCGGCGCGGTCGAGCCGGTGGATCTCGAGATCCTGCGCAAGGCCGACGCCATCTTCATCGAGGAGCTGCGCCGCGCGCGCTGGTACCACCGGACCTGGCAGGCGTTCGCCGTCCTGCTCCCGGTCTCGACCGTCGGGGTCAAGGGGGACGAGCGCTCTTACGAGAAGGTCATCGCGCTGCGTGCCGTCAACAGCTCGGACGGGATGACCGCCGACTGGACGCGGCTGCCGGGCTCGCTCCTGGCGCGGGTCGCGAGCCGGATCGCCAACGAGGTGCGCGGTGTCAATCGCGTGGTCTACGACTGCACCAGCAAGCCGCCGGCGACGATCGAGTGGGAGTGAGGGGGGCGTCCCGCGGCGCCCTCGCACTCGCGTGGTGCGCGACGCTGACGATGCCGGCGCTCTCGGCGCCGTTGGGAACCCCGATCCCCTCGGCGTCCGTGCGGGATCGCGTGCGCTGGTCACGGCCCGCTGACGGGCCCGCGCTCAACGCGGTGCTGGGAGCCCGTCTCAGGGAGTCGCGCGATCGCCGCGACAGTCTTGCGGCGTGGACCACGGCGCTCAAGGACACACTGCTGCGTCCGTATGCGCTCCGTCGGGTGGCGGCACTGCGACTTGCGGGCGGCGACAGCACGGGCGCAGATGGCGCCTGGGCCTCGCTCGCCCGCGACCGCTCGCTCTGGCAGTGGGAAGCGCTCCGTTCGAGATCCGACCTTGCTCAGGCGCGTGGCGCCACCGCACGCGCGGACTCGTTGCTCGCGGCGGCAGGCCGCGACGACTGGCCCGACGAGGACCGTGCCGCCTGGCTCGCCCGCCGGGTGGAACTGCGCCTCGCGCTCGGAGACTCCGCGACCGCCATGACGTTCGCCGGGCAGATGATCGTCCGCTATCCGTCGTCGTCGCGGACGACGGGATCGTTGCGCATCCTCGAAGCGCTTCATGCGGCCCGCGGAGACTCACTCTCTCTCGACGAGGAGGCCCTCGCGGCGGAGGTCGATCGTCTTCGCGGGCGTGGCGAGTCGGCGGCCGCAAGGCTGAGACGTTCGGCGCGGGGGGCCTCCGGGCCGATCGCCGCCGCCCGATACCTTCGGCTGGCGCGGGTGCTTCGCGAGCTCCGGCGCTTCAGCGAGGCTCGGGACGCCGTCTCGGCCAGCATGAATGCGAACGAGACGACCGAGGGCCTCGTGGCCGGGCTGCTCGAGCGCGCCCGCATCCACCGCGACACTGGGGCCGAGTCCGATGCCCTCCACGCGTTCTCGGAAGCGAGGCGACTCGAGCCACCCGCCGCGACCGAGGTCTCATGGGAGCGCGCTCGCTTCTTCGAGGGCCGTGGGCAGTGGAAGTCCGCGCGGAACGACTACGCGCACGTGGCCGCCGATACCGGCAGCCGCCGCCCGGACGCATCGCTGCGGGCGGGACTCATGAGCCTGGCCTCGGGGGAGCCGGCCGAAGCGCTCGCGTGGTTCGCGCGCGGGGACAGCGAGGCCGCGCGCTTCTGGCATGGCGTCACGTTGCGGCGGACCCGGCGGGCGAGTGGCGACAGTCTGCTGAGCGCACTGGCGGGCATGCCCGGCTACACCTTCTACCGGAGCGCCGCGAGGGACACGCTCGGGCAGCGCGGATGGCCGGGGAGCGGGATCACGCCGCCGCTGGCCCCGCCCGAGCCGGGCATCCGGCTCGCGAGTCTTCTGGATCAGTTGGGCTGTCATGAGGACGCAGCGTTCGTGCTGGATCGCTTGGCGGCGCGCGACCCCCGCCTCGTCCGGTCAAGCGCGAACGCGGTCGACCCCACCCCCGGAGTCTGGCTCGCGGGCGCCGCGGCCGCCTATCGCGACGACCGGCCCCGCCACGCGATCCGATTCGCGCAGCGGGCCGCCACGCTGGTCAGCCAGGGACCCGATTCCCTCGCCTGGGCGGTCTCTCCGTGGCTCTATCCGCCCGCCTACGATTCGCTCTTCGCCGCCTGGCCGGAGAGCGCCGCCACCGGCAGGCTCGACCGCTCGCTCCTTCAGGCGGTGGCGTGGAAGGAGAGCCACTTCGATCCGCGCGCCCGCTCGCGCAGTGACGCCTTAGGGCTGCTCCAGCTCAAGCGCCCGGCGGTCACCGATGTCGCGGGCTGGTTCCGGGAGAAGGCCCCCTCCGACGCGGCGCTGGCCGATCCCGCGCTCAACCTGCGTTACGGAGCAGAGTATCTGCAGCGACTGCTCACGCGCTTCGATCGCGACCTGCCGCTCGCGCTGGCCGCCTACAACGCGGGCCCGACCGTGGCGAAGCGATGGACCCGGCTGCGCGCGCTGGGCGGCGACGCGCTGGCCTGCGAGGAGATCGACTACCCCGAGACGCAGGACTACGTGAAGACCATCCTTGCCGTGCGCCAGGCCTACCGGGAGCTGCGACCCACTCTCGCGCCGTGAAGGCCGCGGGATGGCGTAGGATGGAACCGTGTCCCCGACACCGAAACATAAGCCCGCCCCGCCGCCGCGTGATCCATTCCACAGCACCGTCTGGCTCTCGGAAGCCCAGCGCAAAGCGCTTCACATCTCGTTCATCGTCATGCCGCTCGCGCTGCTCTACGAGTGGCTGCCGTGGCCGCGCGGCAAGGCCGAGTGGCGTTGGTGTCTGATCGGGCTGACGCTGGCGGCGATCGCCATCGACGTCATCCGCATTCACGACAATCGGGCGCGCCGATTCTTCATCCGTTTCTTCGGCGAGCTCATCCGCGCGCACGAGCGCTTCAACCTGCTCGGCTCGACCTACCTCCTGATCGCGGCCCTGCTCGCGGTCGAGATGTTCCCGCAACGGGTGGCGGCGGCCGCCCTTGGCTTCACCATCCTCGGGGACGGCGTGGCGGCGCTGGTGGGGAAGGGCTGGGGCCGCACGCGCTTCTTCAGGAAGTCCTGGGAAGGCGCGGCCGGGGGGTTCATCGCGTGCCTCGGCTGGGCGTCGTTCCTGGCGGTCACCGGTGTCCTGCCCTGGAGCGTCGTGCTGGTCGGCGCTGGGGTCGCAAGTCTGGTCGAATTCCTGCCGATACCCCTGGATGACAACCTGGGAATCACCCTGTTCGCAGGATACGCCATGAAACTGTCCTGGATGCCCGCATGAGCCCCCGGCCACTGCCCTCCGAAAACGCTCCGTTCGAGTCCGCACTGGCTCTGGCGCGCGAGGGCCGGCTGGATGAGGCGTATGACGCTCTGGCCGCGGCCGTTCCCGACGCGGAGGGGCGCGGTCCCCACCGTGGCGCCGGAGCGCTCGCCTTCGCGGAGGTGGCGCGGCTGGCCGAAGCGGCCGGCGACCTGGACACCGCCGTCCGCGCGATCGACGAGGCGCTCCGGCTGGCGCCGACTTACGCGGACCTGCACTACCAGCACGCCTGCCTGATGATCGCCCAGCAGCAGCGCGCCGAGGCGCGCAAGGCGCTGCAAAAGGCGATCGGCATCAATCCCCGCTACGTGGCCGCGCGTCTCGAGCTGGCGCTGCTCGACGCCCGCGAGGGTCTGCTGGCAGAATCGCTCGCGGCCCTGCGGAACCTCGAGCAGGAGCGGCGGGTCGATGAGCCGCGCGCGTTCCAGCGCGGATTGAAGAGCCTGCAGCGCGCCGAGTGGGAGGAAGCCGGAGCACAGTTGAAGAGCGCGCTCAAGGTCTCCGATCCGGTCGTGGACCGCGCGCTCGCCGACTACCACGCGAAGGTCGCGCGCGGCGAGCACACCCAGGCGCTGCACGCGTTGCGCGACGCCGTTTCCGCCCATCCCGGCTATCCCGATCTCCATTATCTGCTGGGCTGCAGCGAGCTCGAGGCGGGGATGACGGACGACGCCATCGCTTCGCTCGCCCGGGCGCTCTAACTCCATCCCGATCTCC
>JBKJXJ010000028.1:0-6070 GCA_046716125.1 Candidatus Eiseniibacteriota bacterium | reverse complement strand
CATCAGAGCCTGCAGTTGCCGCGCTTGGTCGGGTTGGTATACACGGACGATTCTCATCCCCGTCTCCCTCCTCGCAGTTTCTGACGCACGTGGCCCGCCAGCTACAACCCAGCTACAACCTCAACCTTCCTAAGGCCTCCCGATCGCTCCCGATCACTCCCGCCAAATCGGCGACCCCACCGGGCATAACCCGATGGGGCCGCGTGTATTTCAAAGCCGCGATGTCACTTCGGAGCCTTGGCCGCTAAGTCGTTACAGTTGCGAGATCGCAGCTTTCAAGACCGCCGCCTTAGACCACTCGGCCATCCCTCCGCCTGGGTCTCCCGGGCTCGAGGCTACCGCGGCTTCCTTAAGGAGGTGCGTCCGCCCCTTCCGCGTCGCACCGCCGCGTGAGCCCTCGGTGAAGAGAGCACGGTGGCGGAGCGACGGGGCAGTATAGGGAAGCGCGCCGCGAGGGGTCAAGCTGCGGCATCGGGCGGCGCCATTCGGCCTCGCGATCCCGCCCATCGTGCCCGCCCATCGCGGCCGCAAAGAGCGCGTCGCCGGGTGCGAAGGCCGCCGACCGACCGCGCCAGGCGCGGGTCGCCAGATCGCCGGGTGTGCGGATTGTCGCTGCGATATTCACATAATGCTCACATGAGAATTGTAGATTTTTCCGCCTTTTGAGTGTCCATTTACAGGAACCGAGCCTCGCCGTCGCTCTTCGCGGGCCGGCTGAACCTGACGCCACATCACGTCGTGCGCGTGTTCTCGGTGGCCCAAGACCCGCATCCCGGCGCCTTTTCACGAGCAATACCAGATGGCGCAGATGTTGCAGGGGTTCCCTGGCGAGTCGGTTTGGCCACAGCCCAGACGCCAGCACCGAAGCAGTCCCGGGTGCAGTGGCGCTGCTTGCGGAAGGACTCCCGCACGATGGAGGGTCAGCTTCACATGTAAGTGCCGTCCGATTCCATCCGGCGAATCGCGGACATCCAACGGTCTTCGGCACATCACGGTGCCGCTTCCTCCAATGACAGACGTTCGTCGCTGCCTTCATCCCATGACTCCAGTGAAGTGGCGTCGCCGTTCGTACCCGGCTTGCCGCTGAGCACTGCGGCGGCGGTCGCAGTCGGTTCGCGGTCATGGACGTCTGCATCGACAAAGGCCAACCCACCAGGAGTTCCGGGCCATGATCGACATCCTCCGCTCCAAACCCCAGGGCGCTCGTCTGCGAGCCGGCGCGCTTCCGCTTCTGGCGCGTCTGAGGCGCGCAGCGTGGGCGTTCACCACGCGACGGATTCGTGCAGGGGCGTCCGACGTCACCCTCAAGACGACGACACCACAGGCGGGCGACCTCGTGCTCGCGCAGATCGACGCGATCGGATACCACTCGGGGCTACAACTCCCCGAAGGACGGCGCAAGCAACTCTTCATCGGTGATGAGATCGTCGTCGCCTACGGCAATCGGTACGCGCCGAACCAGTTCGAGGCGGTGGTGCCGAAGACGCTCGGTCCGTGTCAACTCGTCGCTGCCGGTGGAATCGCCGGCAAGGCACTGTCGTGGCACGCGGCCATCTCGAAGGCCGCGACACAGATCACGCCACTGGGATTGCTCACAGGCCCGACCGGCAGGACGATGAACCTCAGGGATCACGCGCTGCCGACCGTCGAGCACGTCCCGGCACGCTGCCCGCCGACGATCGCCGTGGTCGGGACCGCCATGGACTCCGGGAAGACTCAGACCGCGGCCCATCTGGTGAAGGGCCTGGCCCGTGCGGGACTCAGGGTGGCCTTCGCGAAGGTCACGGGCACGGGATCGGGCGGCGACACGTGGCTCCTGAAGGACGCCGGCGCGCATCCGGTTCTCGATTTCACGGACGCGGGTTTGGCATCCACCTATCTCGAATCGCCGGCCGAGATTGAGCGCGTCTTCATCACGCTCATCGCCCACCTGACGAGCTCGCGACCGGAGGCCATCGTGCTCGAGGTCGCCGACGGGGTCCTCCAGGACGAGACGGCGGCGCTGCTCGAAACACAGGTCTTCAGGGAGGTCGTCAGCGGCGTCATCTTCGCCTCTGGAGATGCCATGGGCGCAGTGGCCGGCGACGCATGGCTCAGGGACAGGAACCTGCCATTGATCGGGCTCGGCGGCATCCTGACCTCATCTCCCCTGCAACGCCGGGAATCGGCGAAGATGACCGGGCTGCCGGTCTATTCCCGCCAGGACCTCGCTCAGGCGACGACCGCCATGACGGTCCTGGCGCTGGCCGACCGTCGTCGGTCCGAGCAGACGAATGGGCATCCGATCGGCACTTTCGGGACGGTTCCGGGCATCTCATCCGAGGCGCCCTTCTCTTCGGTTCTGGAGGCGACCCCATGAGCAACGTCAAGGAAGCTGGACCACGACACGAGACCCCGCCTCCGATCGAGATGGGGACGCGGGAATCGCTCCCGACAAAGCAGGTGCTTCACCTCGTCTCCCGGTTCGATCCGGCGCAGCACTTCTTCGCATACGTCCCCAGTTCCGGTGGCGACAAGGCCCCGGTCTTCGTCACGGTGCACGGCCTGTCGCGCAATGCCCGCGAGCACGCCACCCTGTTCTCCGCCCAGTGCGAGGAGCTCGGCGTGGTGCTCGTGGCGCCCCGCTTCTCCGAGGAAGAGTCCCGCGACTACCAGCGGCTGGGACGAGCAGGGCGGGGGACCCGGGCCGACATCGTTCTGGATTCGATCCTCGAAGAGACCTCGATGATCACCGGCGCTTCCACGGGCCCGATCCACCTGTTCGGCTTCTCCGGCGGTGCACAGTTCGCCCACCGCTATGCGATGGCGCATCCGCACCGGGTCGCCCGGGCGGTCATCGCCTCCTCGGGGTGGTATACATTCCCCGACGGGAAAAAGCGGTATCCCTATGGGATCCGCAAGAGCCGGGACCTTGTCGATGTGCGATTCGATCCTGAAGAATTCCTGCAGGTTCCGATGACGGTGATGGTCGGGGATGAGGACACATCGAATGTGGACCTGCGGAGCACCAAACGGGTCATCCGCCAGCAAGGCGTCACCCGGATCGAGCGGGGGCAGAACTGGGTCGCCGCCATGCACGCCGCCGCCCACGCACATCACCTCGAACCCCGGGTGAGCTTCGAGTCCATCCCGGGGGGCGATCATTCGTTCTCGACCCTGATGCGGACGAAGGGTCTCGGCGACCGCGTCATCGCCGCGCTCTTCCAGGATCCCGTCGCGCACTCTCCGAATGGAAATCATGGATAGCAGTCGGACAGGGGATCGGCCCGGACCGGCGTTCGATGGGGAGGACAGGCGATGGGGAGCTCCTGAACCCCACCGTCGACTCACCGGTCGATCAGGACGCCGGCGAGCGCACGGGACTCCGCTCCTCGCGCTCCTCCTTGCGGTCGGTATCGGCCTCTCATCGGCCGTACCCATCCCGGCGGCGCCGACCGCGACGGTCGTCGCGCGGAGCACCGAGCCGGGCGCGCTCATCCCGAGGAAACAGGTCGTACGCCGGGCCCTGCGCACGGATGCGAGCCAGGAGTATCTGCTCTACGTGCCGGCCAGGGGCGGGGATCGGGCGCCGATCTTCGTCACGGCGCACGGCATCTCGCGAAACGTCGAGGAGCACGCGGCGCGCTTCGCCCCCTACGCCGAGCGGCACGGCGTGGTCATGGTCGCGCCCTGCTTCACTCAGGATGGGCACGACGACTATCAGCGGCTGGGCCGAAAGGGGCGCGGCCGTCGGGCGGACCAGGCGCTGGATAAGATCCTCGAGGAGGTCCAGGCTCTGACGCGTGCCCGTGCGGAGAGTTTCTACCTGTTCGGTTTCTCGGGAGGAGCCCAGTTCGCACACCGTTATATACTGACTCATCCGGATCGCGTCGCGGCAGCCGTCGTCGCCGCGGCGGGCTGGTACACGTTTCCCGACAGTGGGATCCCCTATCCGTACGGGATCGGTCGGAGTGATGAGCTGGAAGGCGTGCGGTTCGATCCCGACGCGTTCCTGCGCGTCCCGATCACGGTGCTGGTAGGCGGGGCGGATACCGGAAACAGGAACTTGCGGCGAGACGCGAAGGTCGACCGACAGCAGGGCACCACGCGGCGCGCGCGGGCACAGAACTGGGCCGGTGCGATGCGGCGGGCTGCAGAGGCACGGGGGCAACGATCGCTCGTGACCCTCGAGCAGGTGCCGGGGATCGAGCACTCGTTCACGCAGTTCATGCTGAAGGGCGGGCTCGGGGACAGGGTGTTCGGAGCGCTGTTCGGACCCGCGACATCGATGGCGCCGCTCCAGGACGAGCGGGCGCCGGGCCGGCAGACCGCCCGATCGCGCTAGCCATCCTTAAGGTGGGGCGCGGGGGCGCGGCCCGAGACCGGACAACTCGAGGATCGGAGGCAGATGGTGAGAAGCGGAGCGGAACGAGGGAGGAACCGGCGCGAACGGATCGCCGCTGAGGAGGTCATCGATCCCACCGGGGCTCCGCCCAAGGCGGAGCGCCGGATCCTGGGTCTGGTCATCGGCCGCGGCAGGTCACCACGGATGCGACGCCCTCTGCTTGCGTTCCTGGGCGGGATCGCGGTGCTCGCGCTGGTCGTGCCGATCGGCCTGTGGGCCTATTATCGTGTCACCCACGTGGTCTCACGGAATGCCCAGGTGAAGGGGTACATCACCCACGTCGGTGCCCAACTGGATGGCGTCGTCACCAGCGTCGAGGTCGAGACGGGCCAGCGCGTCAAAGCCGGACAGATCCTGGCGCGATTCGAGGATCACCAGCTGCAGGCCAACGTCCAGAGGGCGCAGTCACGCATCATGAAGGCGACTCGCGAACTCGAGGTCGAGCGCCTGGCGATCGAACAGGACCGCCGGCGCCTCTCGGGTCGCGTCACGGAGGCTTCAGCCAAAGTCGATGCGGCCAAGGCTCAAGTCGAAGCCGCCAGCAGCCAGGCGGATGATGCCGGCGCCAAGCTCGAGCTGCGAAAAACCCTGGCGAAGGGCGGAATGATCGCCCAGGAGGAGGTGCGCGGGGCGGAGACCGTCCGGCGTACCGCCGAGGCCGTCGCAGCCTCCGCGCGGGCCGATCGGGCAGCGGCGGATGCATCCCAGCGGCTGGCCGTGGTCGAATCCGAGGGGATCGCGGTCCGGAGGCGGCAGCTCGATGTGATCGAAGCCGAGATCGCGGCGCTCACCGCCGAGCTCACGTTCGCCGAGGCCGACCTCCGGGCGGCCGTGATTCGCGCCCCGGCCGATGGCTGGGTCGTTCGTCGCATCGCCGAGGCGGGGTCTTCCGTCGTCGTGGGACAGCCGATCGCCGCCCTCTGGATCGGGAGTGATGTCTGGGTGGAGGCGTGGATCGACGAGGATGATCTCGCGAACGTCGTCGCCGGCAACCAGGCTCGGGTGACGGTGAAACCCTTCCCCAATCGCGTGTTCACGGGTGTGGTCGAGACGGTCGGCGTCTCCACGGACTTCGAACTGCCTGATGAGGCAGTGCCGCAGCCGCGCTCCACCCGGATGCGGGATGCTCCCGTGGTCTGCGTTCGCGTCCGGCTCGAGCGGGCGGATGGACTGTTCCCGGGGCTTTCCGCGGTGGTCGGCATCCGCAAGAAGGCGTCGACCTGATGCGCGGGCCGGCACGGCGGCCCGGGCAGGTCATGGTGCGGTGCCGCGCGAGATCCGCCGGATGGCAGGAACCGGGATGAAGCGCGGCGACCCGCCTCGGGGGTCCGGATCGCCCGACCCGGCTCCGTCCCCCTCCGCAGATCCGGGCGGCGCGTCCCCTCCGATCCACGGTCGCAGGACCGGCCTCGCGGGACTGCTTCGTCCCAAGGGACGTCTGTCGCGCGCTGCGCGCTGGGGTCTCGCGACTCTGGCCTTCCTGCCGATCCTGTCCGTCGCGTTCCGGAGCCTGGCATTTCCCGGCGTCCTCGATCCGGGGCTCGGCGGGGTCCGCGAGATCGGCAGCATCCTCAATCAACTCTTCTCCCTGAGCGAAGTCCCTTCGGACCAGCGCGATCACGCCCTGTATCTCCTCTTCCTGCCCACCAGCGCAATGCTGGTCGCGCTCGCCCGTCTCACATTCGG
>JBKJXJ010000027.1:0-6653 GCA_046716125.1 Candidatus Eiseniibacteriota bacterium | reverse complement strand
GCGTTACGCTGGGAATCGCGCGGGCGCGGCGTGGCCGAGTTCTCCGCCCGTTACGCCGAGCCGCTGTTGTTCGGGACTCCGCTGCGCGCCGAGGCGGGGCTCGAACAGCAGGACCAGGATACGCTCTACACGCGCACGCGCTGGGGTGCCAGGCTGCGCCATTCGCTCACCGAGCGCGACCGTATCGCCGCGGGCTACACCCAGGAGCGGGTGGTGCAGGCTCGGGGCGAGGTCCAGAGCGTCGCCGCACAGAACACCGAGTTCACCCTCGAGCGCGACACGCGCGATCTGGCGCCCTCGCCGCGCCGTGGCGCGCTCGGGCGGGTGTCCGCCACCCAGGTCTTCAAGCGCGAGACCCTGCGCCCGGCGGGCAGCAGGAACGCGCGGGCCAACACCGTCGAGACGCGGATCGAGTGGCACCGCCCGCTCGGGGCACGCACCGGACTCACGGTCGAGATCTCGGGCGCGGCGCGATTCGGCACGCAACGCATCCTGCCGTTATTCGAGCGCTACGCCGTCGGGGGTGCCGCCAGCCTGCGCGGCCAGGACGAGCAGGCGTACCGCGTGGATCGGTATGGGCTGGCGCGGCTCGAGTGGCGCCGGTTCCTGGGCCGCGGCGGCGAGCGGGTGTTCCTGTTCTGGGACCACGCGATCATGGGGACGCGCGTGCCGCTGCCGGGCGGCGGGGATCGGTTCGCGTCGCTCCAGCGCGACGGGATCGGCTTCGGCCTGCGTCTCGATGCCGCCGGAGGCACGGTCGGAGTAGACTACGGTCTCGAGCCCGGCCGCGCCCCGCTCGACGGGAAGATCCACCTGCGGCTGGTGAGCACGTTCTGATCGGGTACGGAGGGGGGACGCGGTGAGGCTTTCGGAACGTGTCGAGTCGCTCCTCGCACCGGGCGGCAAGCTCTCCCGTCACTGGCCCCGATATGAGGACCGGCTCGCACAGCGCCAGATGGCGCGCGATGTGGCGGAGACGATGGAGGCGGGCGGCGTGCTCCTCGCCGAAGCGCCGACCGGCGTGGGCAAGTCGCTGGCCTACCTGCTCCCGACCGTCCTGCTGGCCTCGGACTCGGACCGTCGGGTGGTCGTCGCCACCTGCACCAAGTCCCTGCAAGACCAGCTCTTCGAGCGTGACCTTCCGGCACTGCTCGAAGCATTGGGGATGACGCTGCCCTGCGCCCGCCTGAAGGGCAAGCAGAACTATCTCTGCCCACGGGCGCTCGAGGCCGCCGATGCGGAAGGGGCGGAGGAGCGGGAGTCCCTCGAGGAGCTGAAGCGCTGGGCGGGGGCGGAGGACACGGGCGATCTCGACCGTTTCCCGGCTTCCGATCCCGAGGCGTGGCGCCGGTTCCGTGGCCGTGTAGCGACCGACCCGGTCGCCTGCTCCGGCGCCCCCTGCCGTCGCGGCCGCGAGTGCTTCTGGGTGCGGGCGAGGCGACGCGCGGGCGAAGCGAGGCTCCTGATCGTCAACCACGCGCTGCTCGCGCTGGCCGGGGAATCCGAAGGGCTGCTTCCCGAGTTCGACATGCTGGTCGTGGACGAAGCGCACCGTCTGGAGGGCGTGCTCCTCTCCCAGCTCGAGCGCAGCGTGTCGCGCAACCGGGTCGAGGAGAGCCTGCGCCTGCTCGGGACGAAGCGCGGCGCCCATGCCGGCGGACTGCTGGCGCGCGCGCGCGGGCTCATGCTGCCGTTGTTCGAGGAGCGCACGCGCGGTGATGTGCGCGATCAGGTCGAGGCGCTCGCCGGGCGCATCCCCCAGGCGCGCGATGCGGCCGACCGATTCTTCGCCGCCGTGGGATCTCCCGGCGAGCGTGCGAGCCGCGCGGATGCCGGCGCGGGGGGCGAGCGCCGCGCGCTCTACGGCACGCGGGCCCGCTACCGCTCGGCGTCCGAGCTCATGGGCCGGGATCTGCAGCCGCTCGAAGCGCTGCTGGGCGAATGCTCGGGGTTCGCCGCCGGTCTCATGCGCCTGGCGAGTGCGGCCGCGTCGCTCGGGCAGGCACGCGGCGCCGCCGGCCGGGATCTCGAGGACGAGCTGCAGGGCGAGATGGAACAGGGGGCCGCGCAGTGGACGGCGCTGCGGGGCGATCTCGAGGATCTCGCCCAGGCCGCCGACCGCGAGTGGGTCTACTGGCGGACCGAGGGCGGGCGCGGCGTCGAGCTGCACGGCACGCCGGTCTCGGTCGGCGGCCACGCGCGCCGGCTGGTCCTCGGTCGCGCGCGTGGCGCCGTGCTGACCTCGGCGACGCTCGCCGCCGACGGCGACTTCAGCTTCACCGCCGAGCGGCTGGGACTGGGTGAGACGCAGGGCATGCCCTACCATGCGGTGGCCTACGCCTCGCCGTTCCCGCTCGAGCGTCAGATGCGCGCGTACGTGATGGCGCCCGGCTCGCCCGGCTCGCGCCGCTCGAACATCACGACGGGCATGACCGATGCGACCGAACCGGACGGGAGCGACGAGATCGCGAACCTGGTCGCCGCACTCGCCGCCACCGGGCGCAACCAGCTCGTGCTGTTCACCGCGCACGAGCGCCTGCGCCGGGTGAGGGCGCACCTGCGCGACCGGCTCGGCCCCGACCAGGTGCTGCTCGCCCAGGAATGGGACGGGCCGGCCTCGCGCGTGAGCGAGCGCTTCCGCGAACACCGGGGTGCGGTCTTGCTCGGGGTTCAGAGCCTGTGGGAAGGTGTGGACTTTCCCGGTGAGGCGCTGGAGATCCTGGTCGTGGCGAAGCTCCCGTTCTCAGTCCCCGACGATCCGCTGGTGGAGGCGCGCGGCGAGCGATTGCGCGAGCGCGGGCTCGACCCGTTCCGTGCCGACGCCATCCCCGAGGCGGTGCTCCGCTTCCGCCAGGGGGTCGGCCGGCTGATCCGCCGCTCCGATGACCGTGGCGTGCTGGTCGTGTGCGACCCGCGCCTCGTCACCGCCTCGTACCGGAGGCCGTTCCTCGATGCCCTCCCGGTGGCGGTATTGACCGCGCGCGACCGCGATCAGCTCGTGCGCGAAGCCGCCGCGTTCCTGGACGCGGCCGCCCCGGAGCCGGGCGGGGCGGCCGGGCGCTCGTCGGCTGATCCCGCGCGGGAGCCGGCTTGATCGAGCTCGGCGCCGGTCCGCTCACCCTCGCGGACGTGGCGGCGGTCGCGCGTGGCGGGGCCAGGGTCCGACTCGCCCCGGCGGCCCGCGGCCGCATGGCGGCGAGCCGCGCCGTCATCACGCGTGCGCTGGCAGGCGAGCGCGCGATCTATGGCGTCAACACCGGCTTCGGCATGCTGAAGGACCGCGCCATCTCCGCCGACCAGCTGCGCGATCTCCAGATGAACCTGCTGCGCTCGCACGCGGCCGGGGTCGGGCGCTTCGCCCAGCCCGAGGTGGGGCGCGCGATGCTGCTGCTGCGCGCGGCGTCGCTCGCGGTCGGTCACTCGGGGTGCAGGCCGGAGGTGGTCGAGGCGCTCATCGCCATGCTCGAGGGCGAGGTGACGCCGGTGGTGCCGCTCCAGGGTTCGGTCGGCGCTTCGGGCGATCTGGCGCCGCTCGCGCATCTCGCGCTGGTGCTGGTCGGCGAGGGCGAGGCGTGGCTGGGCGAGCAGCGCATGCCGGGGGCGCTGGCGCTGCGCGGCGCCGGTCTCCAGCCGCTCACGCTCGAGGCGAAGGAAGGTCTCGCGCTCATCAATGGCACCCAGTTCTCGACCGCGATCGCGGTGCTGGCCTGCGTGGACACACGGCGGCTGTGGGAGGCGGGGGTGGCCGCGGCGGCGCTCTCGACCGAGGTGCTGCTGGGCTCGTTCCAGCCCGCGCGCCCCGAGGTGCAGGCGCTCAGGCCCTATCCCGGCGCGATCGAGGCCGCCCGGCGCCTGATCGCCTACTCCGAGGACAGCGAGCTGGTCGCCTCGCATGCCGACTGCGGGCGGGTGCAGGACGCCTACAGCCTGCGCTGCGTGCCGCAGGTCATGGGCGCCTCGTGGGACGCGCTGGTCCATGTCGAAACGCAGCTCGCGGTCGAGGTGAACAGCGTCAATGACAACCCGCTCGTGTTCGCCGGCGAGGACGAGGTGATCTCGGCCGGTCTGTTCCACGCCCAGCCGGTGGCGCTGGCCGCCGACTACCTCAAGATCGCGGTCGCCGAGGTGGCCTCGCTCTCCGAGCGGAGGATCGACCGGCTGCTCGACGAGCGGGTCTCGGGGCTGCCGGCGGTGCTGGCCGGCGAGCCCGGCCTGGAATCCGGCTACATGATGGCGCAGTACACCGCGGCGTCGCTGGTCTCGGAGAACAAGACCCTGTGCCATCCCGCGAGCGTGGACTCGATCCCGACCGGCGCCGGCGTGGAGGATCACGTGAGCATGGCGCCGATCGCCGCGCGTCACGCGCGCCAGGTGGTGGAGAACACCGCCCACGTCCTGGCGCTCGAGCTGATGTGCGCGGCGCGCGCGCTCGAGTTCCGCCGCCCGCTCCGGGCCGGGCTCGGCAGCGAACGGCTCTACGGCATGATCCGTCGCCTGGTCCCCGAGCCCGAGGGCGACCGGCCGCTCGCCGGCGCGTGCGATGCGCTGGCGCACTGGGTGCTCTCCGCCGCGCCCGAGCGACTGGCCGACGAGGTGCTCTCGTCGTGAGCCCGGTCGCCGCCCGCGCGGTCCGGGCCCCCCGCGGCACGACGCTCTCGTGCCGGGGCTGGGTCCAGGAGGCGGCGCTGCGGATGCTGATGAACAATCTCGATCCCGAGGTGGCCGAGCGGCCCGACGATCTCGTGGTCTACGGCGGCACCGGGCGCGCGGCCCGCAACTGGGAGGCGTACGACCGCATCGTCGCCTCGCTGCGCTCGCTGGCGCACGACGAGACCCTGCTGGTGCAGTCGGGCAAGCCGGTGGGCGTGTTCCGCACCCATGCGGACGCGCCGCGCGTCCTGATCGCCAACTCGATGCTGGTCCCGCGCTGGGCGACCTGGGAGCACTTCTGGGAGCTCGAGGGTAAGGGACTCATGATGTTCGGGCAGATGACCGCCGGCTCCTGGATCTACATCGGCTCGCAGGGGATCGTGCAGGGCACGTTCGAGACCCTGGCCGAGTGCGCCGAGCGCCACTTCGCAGGCTCGCTCGCCGGCCGCCTGGTGCTGACCGCGGGGCTGGGCGGCATGGGAGGGGCCCAGCCGCTCGCCGTGACGATGAACGGCGGCGTGTGTCTGGCGGTCGAGGTGGACGAGGCTCGCGCGAGGCGCCGGGTCGAGAGCGGCTACTGCGACCGCATGACCGGCTCGCTCGACGAGGCGTTGGCGCTGTGCCGCGCGGCCACGGCTTCACGCGAGGCGCTGAGCGTAGGGCTGATCGGCAACGCCGCCGAGGTCCATCCCGAGTTGCTCAGGCGCGGGATCATCCCCGACGTCGTCACCGATCAGACTTCGGCGCACGATCCGTTGAACGGCTACGTCCCCGCGGGGTTGAGCCTCGCGCAGGCCGAGGCACTGCGGGCGTCCGACCCCGACGAGCACGTGCGCAGGGCGCGCGCTTCGATGGCCGGCCAGGTGCGGGCGATGCTGGGGATGAAGGCGCACGGCGCCGTGGTGTTCGACTACGGCAACAACCTCCGCGGCGAGGCCGAGCGCGGCGGCCTCGCGCACGATGAGGCATTCGGGTTCCCCGGGTTCGTGCCCGAGTTCATCCGCCCGCTCTTCTGCCTGGGCAAGGGACCGTTCCGCTGGGCCGCGCTCTCCGGCGATCCCGAGGACATCCTCGCGACCGACCGGGCCGCGCTCGAGGAGTTCCCCGGGGACGCCCGGCTCCATCGCTGGATCCCGCTCGCCCAGCGGCACGTGCGCTTCCAGGGCCTGCCGGCGCGCATCTGCTGGCTCGGCTACGGCGAGCGTGCGCGGCTCGGTCTGCGGTTCAACCGCATGGTGCGCGAGGGGACGCTCAAGGCGCCGGTGGTGATCGGGCGCGACCACCTGGATGCCGGATCGGTCGCATCGCCCTATCGCGAGACCGAGGCGATGCGCGACGGGAGCGACGCGGTCGCCGACTGGCCGATCCTGAACGCGCTGCTCAGCACCGCTTCAGGCGCCTCGTGGGTGAGCGTCCATCACGGCGGCGGGGTCGTCATGGGGCTCTCGATCCACGCCGGGTTGGTCATCGTGTGCGATGGGAGCGCGGCCGCCGAACAGCGGCTGGAGCGCGTGCTGACCAACGATCCCGGCACCGGCGTCATGCGGCATGCCGACGCCGGCTACCCGGCGGCGATCGAGCACGCGCGCCGCACCGGCATGAACCTCCCGGGAATCACGTCGTGAGCGCCTCCATGCCCGGCGGGTCTCCCGGCAAGGCGGTCGCGGGCCGCGCCTCGTACCTCGTGCTCCACAACACCGCCGAGGTCGTCACGCCGGATCCGACCGGCACACACATCCTGCGACTTCCCAAGGGTGCGATCGCGTTCCAGGACGGACGCGTGCTGGAGCTCGGGCCCAGCGCCGAACTCCTGCGCCGCCATGGCGAGGCGCGGCCGATCAACGCCAACGGGCGGCTGGTCACGCCCGGACTGGTGGACTGTCACACCCATATGATCTTCGCCGGGAACCGCGCGGTCGAGTTCCAGCGCAAGCTAGCGGGGGAGAGCTATGCCGCGATCGCCGCGAGCGGGGGCGGCATCCGCTCGACCGTGGCCGCCACCG
>JBKJXJ010000026.1:0-7317 GCA_046716125.1 Candidatus Eiseniibacteriota bacterium | reverse complement strand
GGCGGGGGGGCCCCTGGGCGCCCGCGACGCCGCGCGCACGCGCGACGAGGTGCGCCGGGCTCACCGGGCGCTGGCCGTGGTGCTGCCGCCGCTGGTCGCGATCGGGATGGTGTGGGCGGCGCCGGTGGTCGGCTGGCTGCTCCCCGCGTTCCGCGACGGCGTGCCCGCGCTGCGCTGGCTCGCAGTCGGCGCGCTCCTGCTCTCGGCGGCGACATTGCCGGGATACTTCGTGCTCGCCACCGGCCCGCGCGGAGCACTGCTCGCGGTCGGGGCCGGCATGGCGCTCGTGACTGCCGGAATCGTCTTCGGCGTCGCCTCGCTCGATCACCGGCCCGTCTCGATCGCGATGGCGGCGGCGGCCGGCTACGGCGGCTTCGCCCTCGGCATGGTGGCGCTCGCCGCCCCTGGCCTCTTCGCCGGCCTCGCGGCGCAGATCGGGTTCGTGGTCGTCAGCTTCGTGCCGGCACTGTGGGCCGGAGCGCTG
This sequence comes from Candidatus Eiseniibacteriota bacterium, assembly GCA_046716125.1. Lineage (GTDB taxonomy): Bacteria > Eisenbacteria > RBG-16-71-46 > RBG-16-71-46 > RBG-16-71-46 > WS-11. Next base: position 6,833 of record JBKJXJ010000026.1, on the reverse strand, counting down.
GCGATCGCGGCATGCACGATCGCCGGCGCCGGATCGCCCGTCGCCGCGGCGCTCCTCTCGTGCGCGGTGGTCATCGCCTACCTGCCGGTCCTCTGGTGGTTCGGCCGCGGCGTGGGGCTCCGAAGCCTCGCGCGCTCGTGGCTGGCCGGGCGCCCCGCCGGACCCTGAGGACTTAAGCCCCCATGCACCTGCGCAAGTTCGTCCGCGATTCCCTCGGCTACGCGATCAGCCAGTACCTGGTGCGCTTCCTCACCACGGTGCGCGGTCTGGTCGCGGCCCGGCTGCTCGGCCCGGGCGGGTACGGCGCCTGGAACGCGATCATGCTGATCATGGACTACGGCACGTACGCGCCGGCCGGCACGTTCTCGGGGCTGGACCAGGCGGTCCCGGCGCGCATCGTGGATGGCGACGCGGCGCGACTCGATCGGTTGAAGCGCGCCGGGTTCCTGAACGTCCTGCTGACGACCGGGGCGTTCGCGGCCGCCGGCATCCTCTACTTTGCGCGCTCGACCGGACAGATCTCCAACATGTGGGGGTTCGGGGGGGTCGTGGTGGCGCTGGCGTGCGTCGCGCTGCAGGCCGTGTCCTACTACCACCTGACGCTGCTTCGTTCGCACGGGAACATCACTGCGGTGAGCCTGTGGTTCCTCCTGCAGGGGACGATCGGCGTCGGGCTCGGACTCGCCCTCGCGCTCCATCCGGCCCTGCGCCACTGGGGGCTGCTGTGGGGGTGGTTCGTGGGTACCGTGATCGCGACCCTGAGCGTCATGTGGCAGGGGCGCGCGGTGGTGCCGCTCATCCCGACCGTGGCGCGCGAGTCGCTCACCCTGCTCTCCATCGGCTTCCCGATGTTCATCTACACCGTGTCGAACTTCGTCATGCGGAGCTTCGACCGGATCATCATCTTCCGGTTCCTCGGCACCCACGCGCTCGGCCTCTACGGCCTCGCGGTCATGGCGGTCGGCTTCCTGCTCACGCTGCCCGACGCCATCGCCTACGTACTCTACCCGCAACTGGTGCGGCGCTATCGCGAGAGCGGCGACTCACCGGCGGCGATCCACGAGCAGGTCCATCGCGCCATGCGGGCGTTGTCCGTGCTCATGCCCGCGATGTGCGCGCTCGCCTACCTCGCGGCCGACGACGCGGTCGAATGGCTGTTGCCTTCCTTCCTCGACGGCGTGCCTGCCCTTCGCATCCTGTGCTTCAGCGCCGCCGGATTGTCCCTCGCCAATCTCTGCTCGGTCGTGCTGATGACCCTCGGCCGCCAGCGGGTGCTGGTGCCGGTGGCGCTCGGGATGACCACACTCGGAGTGATCCTCGACCTGATCGCCATCCGCCTCGGCTACGGGATCCGCGGCGTGGCGTGGGCGACGTTCTTCACCTACGCCGTCAACAGCGCGGTGCTCATCGTCCTCGCCGAGGGCGGGATGGGCGGCAGCCGTCGCGCGCGCGTGCTGTTCCTCGCGCGCCTCCTCGTGCCGCTGGTCATCGCCATCCCCCTCGCCTATGGCTTCGAGCGCTACTTCCCCGGCTACGGGCCGCCGGGCCCGATGCGGACGCTCCGGCTGGTCGGCTCTGCGATCGGCTGGCTCATCCTCTACGTCGCGATCGTCACCCCGCTGGCACGCGGCATCGGACTAAGGCGGCTGGCGAGCGAGATCGAATGGCCGTGGTCGGCCGCCCGGCGCCGCGGTGGGGCCTCGCGTGGCTGAAGCGGGGCGGGTGCGCCGGGGCGCGCTCGGGCTCGGAGCGATCGCCGTCGCCGCCGCCATCCCGGTCGCCTGGCCCGCGCCGGTGGCCGCGATCCTCCTTGCGGTCGCACTCGCGGTCGCGCCGGGAGCGCTCGTGGCACCGATCCTCGCGCCGGGTGCGGGATCGGCCGGGCGCGCGTTGTTCGCGCTTGGGACCGCGCCGTTCCTGGCCGGCGCGCCGGCGGCGCTGCTGCTGGCGCTGGGTGCTTCGCCGCTCGCCACGACGCGGATCGTGCTCGGCCTGATCGCCGTGGCCGCGCTGGTCGTGGCATTCGCCCGGCACGGTGGCGACGCGTCGGGGCGAGTGCGCTCGGGTGAAGGGATGGTGCCGTGGAACGCAGCCGGCCTCTGGACCGCGCTTGTGGCCGCGTTCCTCCTCGGCAACCGCTGGCTCGCGCCCCGTTCGGACGGCTGGTTCCATGCCGCGGTCACCCTCCAGCTGGCCGATCGCGGCGTGCCGCCGGAAGATCCCTACTTCGCCGGGCTCAGGCTGCTCTACTTCTGGGGCTATCACGCCTGGGCGGTGATGTGGGTCGCGATCGCCCCCTCCCTCACGGTGTGGACGCCGCTCATCGTCCTCAACCTGACCGGGGCGCTGGCGGTCATCCTCGGCGTGTGCCTGCTCGCCCGGCGGCTGGGGGCGGGGCCGGGCGGCATGTGGGGAGCGGCGGCCGTGGCGACGCTCGGCTACGCACCCTTCTCCTGGGCGTGGATCGGCGCGCGGGCGTTCACCGGCGAGGTCGTGGGCTGGGACGAGGTCCGGCGCATGGTCACGATGGGGGTGAGTCCCGCCCTCCAGATGATGGGTAGCTGGACGCTTCACTCTTCGATGGCGTTCTTCGGCGACAAGTTCCTGGTCCTCACGCCGTTCGCCCTCGGCCTCGCCCAGTTCACGCTCCTGCTCCTCACCCTGCTCGACTTCCTGGCGCGCCCGGCGCGGCGCGAGGCGGTGGCGCTCGGTCTCGCGTTCGGCGCCGCGCTGTTCGTCCACAGCGTCGTGGGCTGGAGTGCCGCGCTTCTGGCCGGAGGCTGGTGGGGGTGGGCGTTGTGGCGCTCGCGCCGGCCGGACGAACGTCATCTTCGTGGCACGCTCGTGCCGCTCATCGTGGTCTTCGTCGCCGTCGTGGCGCTGCTCTCCCCGTATCTGGCCGTCACGACGATCGGGAAGCACCAAGCGATGGCGCCGGGGTTCTCCCGGCTCGCCCTTTTCACCTGGCTCCTCTCGGGATTGCTCGTGGTCCCGGCCGGCATGGCGTGGCTGTGGCGGGCGCGATCGCGCGTGTCGGGTGCTCGCGACCTGCTCGTGTTCGCCATGCTCCTCACCGCGGCGGGACTCTCGATCTCGCTCCCGGGCCAGAACCAGAGCAAGTTCTTCAACCTCCTGTTCCTGCTGCTGGCCGCGCCGGCGGGCATGGCCTGGGTGGATCTCATCGCGCGGCTGCGCGGGACATCACGTCGCGTGCTCGTCGCCCTCCTCGCCATCGCGGTCATCCCGACGTGCGTCACCGCGTTGTGGGCGTTCGGGACCGAGCGCGGGCAGTTCGGCGCGGCGTGGGAGCATCCGGTCGAGGGCGAACTCGAGGGGATGCGATGGGCCCTGGCCCGGACGCCGGCCGACGCGATCTTCGTGGATCCCGACCTGTCGCTCGACCTGCCGGTGATCGCTCATCGCAGCGTCATGACCGGCGGGGAACGATGGGAACAGAACTGGGGTTACGCGCGGCACGCCCTCGATGCGCGACGTCGGGCCGCGCTCGAGCTCGGCGCCCTCGCCGTTCCCGCGCCCGAGGTGTCGGCATTCCTCACCCGTCTTGGACGCCCGGTGTTCGTGATCGTGCGCCGCCGCAGCGCCGAGCCGGCCGGGCGCTGGGGCGACGAACTGACCCGGGGCCATCCCGGGTACCGGCTCGTGTTCGTCAACCAGGACATCGCGATCTTCCGATGGAGCGCCGCCTCATGAGCGCCGGCAAGCGAGTCGCGATCGTCACCCCCCTCGTCGCGATCGGGCTCATCACACAGGCGGTCCTGACCGCCTTAGGTCTCGGCGCCCTCCCCGCGGAGGCCCGGATCGCCCTCGCATTCGTGGTCCTCATCCTGCTGCCCGGATACGCGTTCGTAGCGCTCGGCGCCACGCCGCCCGGCGGGGTGTGGCTCGCGCCCGGCTGGGCGCTGGGGCTTGGTGTCGCATGGCTGGGGGCGTTGATCCTCGCCACGCGCGCCTTGGGGCAGCCCTTCACGGTGCTCGCTTGGGCTTCGTTCTTCGCCACGGCGCTCCTCTGGGCGGTGGCGCTCTGGCGCCGTCGCAAGCCGGCGGCTGGCGGCACACACGAAAGCGTCGCACCCGCGTCTGGCGCAGCCCCCGCGTGGACGCGCGGACCGCTCGTGGCCCTGCTGCTCGCGGCCGGCGTCGGCGCCTGGCACGTCGCCCAGCTGGGCGCCCCGCTCGGCATCACCACCGATTCGCCCGACCACATCGCCTCCATCCGACGGATGATGGCGAGCGGCGACGCGTTCCCGCGCGACGCCTTCTTCCGCGACGCGGGGAAGGACGGCGCCGACCCGCGCAAAGGGCTCTGGCACCCGGAAGTCGCCCTCATCGCCAGAGTCGCCGGCGCCGATCCGCTCGTGACCTGGCGCTTCCTGCCCGCCTGCCTCGTGCCGCTGTTCGTCCTGATCGCGGCCGCGTTCGGGTATCTGCTTCGCGGGCCGCCCGGGGCGGCGGTCGCCGGCTGGGCGTGGCTCCTCACGTATGGCGGCTCCCTCGGCGAACAGTTCGTGCGCGAGGCGGTGTTCGCCACCAAGCTCGGGGACCAGCTCGCGCTCGCGACCGCGGCCGCGGTGCTGGCCGATCTCTCGTGCCGCACCCGCGCGACGCGGCTCACCGCGGTGGGCCTGGCGCTCGGGACGTTGGCCGCTCACGTCTACTACGCGATCCAGTTCGCGATGGTGTTCGCAGCACTCGCGGCCGGCCTGATGGTCGCGGATCGGGGGTGGAGCGCACGGGTGAAGCGCCTGACCGTCACGGCGATCGCGCTCGGACTCGCGTGCGTGCCCTATCTCGCGTGGCGCGCGAGCCAGTCCTACGCACCGGTCAATGTCATCCACACCCAGACTCAAGGCATCATGTGGCTGGTGGATCATGTGCCGATCGTCTCGATCGGGGTCCTCTGGGACTGGTTCGGGAACGCCTGGGTACTGTTCCCGATCGCCGCGTTCTGGTTGTGGCGGGAGGGCCGCCGCGAGCCCGCGGTCCTCTACCTCCTGACCACACCGCTGATCGTCACCTTGGTCATCTTCAATCCGCCGGTCGTCGCGGTGCTGGAGCCGCGCCTCGGTTACCTCCTGATGCGTATGGTCTGGATGGTCCCGTTCGCCGCCCTGATGGCGTGGATGCTGCCATCGCTCGTCGCTGCACTCAGGCGCGGGCCCTCCCGACTGCGGGCCCTGGTGGCGCTGGCCGGCCTGCTCGCCGTCATGGGCGAACCGCTCGCCGACTCCGCCCGGGTGCTGGTCGACCCGGCCGGTCAGGCCGCCCGGGAGCGCCCGATGGGGACGGCGCTCTGGGGCGACGCCCTCGACTGGATGAAGACCGGGCTGCCCGAGGGTAGCGTCGTGCTCTCGGATCCGGCGACGTCGTATTCGGTGCCGATGCACACCGGGCACTATGTCGTGACGCTCTCGGACCAGCACAGCTCGCCCAACGATCCCCGGGCGCTCAGGCGCATCCTGGACTCGCGCGATGCGCTCGACCCCAATGCTTCGTGGGAACGCGTGCGCGAGCTGATCCACCTTCATCGCGTGGACGCGATCGCGCTCAATGACCGATTCCACGAGCCGCCGCAACTCGACTACTGGACGCCACGCCCGGCATGGTTCGCGGCCGTGCGCGCGCGCTTCGACCACGAGCCCGCCGCCTTCGAGCCGGTCTTCGACACCGGCGACTTCGTCGTCTATCGCATTCACACGGAGGCGCTCGACACCCTCGCCGGCCCAGGCCCGCCGCGCGGGTTCGTCGCGCCGTGGACGCCCGGGACCTCGCCGCCGGGACGGACGCTGGATCCGGACCTGCCTGAGCTCACCCGGTTCTCGCTCTCGAGCGGGGAGGGGGCGCCGGGAGATACCATCCGCGGGTTCGCGGAGTGGCGGGCGACGAAACCCATGGCGCCCGGCTACTACATCGTGGCGGTGCGCTTCGACCGCCCCATCCCCGGTGGCTGGCAGCCTCCGGCCGCCGTGGGGAAGCCGGTCCGGAAGCTCATCGAGCGCGTCCGCGGCGAACGCTACCGCTTCCGCGAGGATCATCTGCCGGTGGGCGGCGCGTACGGCGTGGATCTCTGGACTCCCGACCAGGTCGTGCGCGATTCGTTCACCATCACCGTGCCGCGCGACGTGGCGGATGGCGTCTATCAGGTCGGCGTCCGCATGCTGGTGCAGCCCCACTATGCCAACTATCGTCTCAGCGACTACTTCCGGGACGACGACTACTATGCGGGATTGAAGATGGGCACATTCACGGTGAAGCGGACCGTGCAGAAGCGGGGAGCCTGACCATGTGCGGTATCAACGGAGTGTTCCATTACGCGGGCGGTCAGGCCGACCCGGCACTCGTCCGCCGCCAGTCCGACATCATGCGCCACCGCGGGCCCGACGACCACGGACTCTGGATCGAGGGTCCGGCGGCGCTCGCCCAGCGGCGGCTCTCGATCGTGGACCTCTCGCCGGGCGGCCATCAGCCCATGCCGAACGAGGATGAGTCACTCTGGGTCACTACGAATGGCGAGCTCTACAACTGGCCCGAGGTCAAGGGCACCCTGGCCGCGCGCGGCCACCGCTTCCGCGGCTCGAGCGACACCGAGATGCTGCTCCATCTTTACGAGGAACACGGCGACGGGATGCTCGCGCACCTGCGAGGCATGTTCGCGTTCGCGCTCTTCGATCGCGGGCGGCGCCGGCTGCTGCTCGGGCGCGACCGGCTGGGCAAGAAGCCGCTCTTCTACCACGACGACGGGAAGCGGATCGTCTTCGCCTCCGAGCTGAAATCGCTCCTGCTCGATCCCTCGGTGCCGCGCGAGGTGGACGAGG
>JBKJXJ010000025.1:0-2984 GCA_046716125.1 Candidatus Eiseniibacteriota bacterium | reverse complement strand
GGGCCACGAGCGAGTTCGCCGTGGACCGTTGGAGTCTTGAGGAGGCGCGCGCCGAGCCCGACTCCGCCACCCTCGCCGCGATCGCCACCGCCTCGGGCGGAAGCGCGACCACGGCGGCCGCCGCCGGCGGGTGGGCGCGAGGCCTGCCGGCCCGCGCAATCGCCCGCGGCCGCAACGAGACCCACCGGCTGTGGGAATCCCCGTGGGCCTTCGCCCTCATCGTGGGCTGCCTCAGCATCGAATGGGCCTGGCGGCGCAAGCGCGGATTGCCTTGACGCCTGGCGGTCGCGCCGCCTACCGCCCCCGCTGACCTCCGCCCCCCCATCCACCCGCCCCCTTCGGGGAGAGCGTCATGCTCTTCGCGGCGTTCGCCACACCCCTCATCGCCCTCGCGCTGTGCGCCCCGCCCTCTCATCCTCTCATCGCCGAGGTCTACTACGACGCGGTGGGTGACGACACGGGCTCCGAGTTCGTCGAGCTCTTCAATCCCATGCCCACGCCGTACGCGCTCGCCGGCGCCCGGCTCGAGGCGGGGGACGGCGCCGGGCCCGACCGCTGGACCGTGCGCTGGTCCGGCGCCGCGCTCGACACGATCCCCCCGGGCGGACGGTTCGTCATCGGAGGCGCGCTCGTAGCGCCGCCGGCCCAGGCGCTGGTCCAGCTCGATCTGCAGAACGGGCCCGACGCGGTCCGTATGGTGTGGGCGGACGGAGCATCCGAGGTGGTGGGGTACGGAGCCCTCACGTCGGCGGAGTACTTCTGCGGCGTCGCGGCGCCGGATGTCGCCTCGGGCTTCTCGCTCGCACGCACACCCGACCACTCCGATCTGGGGAGCAACGCCCAGGATTTTGCGGCCGCCACGCCGTCCCCGGGCACGGCGAACCGGCCGGGGCGGGACGCGGCCTTAGTCGCGGGGATGCTCACGCTCGAGCCGGAGCAGCCGGCGCCGGACGCCGCGGCGCGGATGACCGGCGTGGTGGCGAACCGCGGCGCCGAGCCGATCGCCGAGCGTGAGGTCGAACTCCATGTCACCGAAGCGGGGCCGATGGAGGAGCGCCTGCTCGGCTCGGCGTTCTTCGAACGACCGATCGCCCCGGGCGATACCGCGCACGTCTTCGTCCCGATCGTCGGGCTCCCGGCGGGCAAGCGTGTGTTGCTGCTGCGCACGCGCCTCGCGGGCGACGCGTCCGCCGCCAACGACGGCGACTCCCTTCTCGTACGCGTTGGGCTGGGGCCGCTCGAGGTGACGGAGATCCAGTTCCATCCGGCCCAGGGCGAAGGCGAATGGGTCGAGGTGCGCAACCGGGGCGACAGGCCACTCGACGTCGCCGACTTCACCCTCGCCGACCGCCGCGGCGCGCCGGGCCTGCCGGTGGAGGGGAGCGGCGCGCTCGCCGCCGAGAGCCTCGCCGTCCTCGCGCAGGACCGGGCGGCGCTGCTGGCGCGGTTCCCGTCGCTCGATGCGTCGCGCGTGTGGGATGTGCGGCCATGGAGCAGCCTCAACAACAGCGACGACTCGACCGGGGTCGCCGACGTGGTGACGCTGGGCGAGCGCGACGGCACGCCCTGTGAGCGGGTGCCCTACTCGGCGTCGGGCGTCTCGTCCGGCGTCCCGATCGAGCGCCGCGCGGACGGGACATGGTCCACGGCGACCGATCCGCTCGGCGGGCCGCTCGCGCCGCCGCGGGCGCTGGCGCCGCTCGCGACGCGCTTCGTCGTGAGCCCGCGCCGGCTCGGGCCATCGGGAGCGGGGGCGGGCGTCATCGCCAGCATCGGCTGGGACCTGCCGTGGCCGCGCGGGCGGATCATGGTCGAGCTCTACGACCTGGCCGGGCGGCGCGTGGCGCAGGTCCTCCCCGAGACCGCGGTGACCGCGCGTGGCGAACGCCCGTGGAGTGCCGCCGGCGTGGCGCCGGGACTCTATCTGCTCGCGCTCCTCGCGCGCGCCGAGAGCGGCGGCGGCTCGCTGACCGCGACCCAACCGGTGCGGATCGAAGGGAGCGTGCGATGAGCGCGCGGCGGATGGTTCCGGCGTGGGCGCCAGGTCTCACGCTCCTGATGCTCGCGCTCGCTTCGCCCGCCGTTGGGCAGGACTTCGATCTGCCGTCTCCAGCCTGGCCGTCCGCGCCCGTCGCCGGATGGTTCGAGCGCGGGCTGCCCCCCGCGACAGCGGCGCCCCTCCTGGCCGCGGGGGTCACGCGCTGGCATGGCATCGAGGCGCTCTCGACCCGTTCGATCGCCGCGGGCGCGGGCTGGCGGGCGGCGCGCGCCGGCATCGGGCTCTCGCAGACCGGCGAGCCCGACATCGGATGGACGGCGGTTGCCGCCGTGGTGGGCGCCGTAACCCGGCGCGGCGGGGCCTCGCTTCGCGCGCTCTCGCGCCGCGACCGGACCTCGCCCTTCGGTTTCGACGCGCACGGCGCCGCGGTCGGTGTCGAGATCGGCGGCGGGGCGTGGATCGAAGCGAGGAGGGGCATCCATGTGTGGACCTCGGCCGCGCAGATCTGGACACGCGGCGCGCCGCCACCGCTGGCGCGCCCGCTCGAGATCGGCGGTGCTGCCGATCTGGGCGGCGTCACGCTATGGCTCAGCCGCTCCGGGGTGACCGGCGCCGCGCGCGGCGGACGCGCGGCCGGCCTCGCGGCCTCGGCCGGGCCGATCGACCTGTGGCTGGTCGCCCATGACCAGCCGATCCGCGGCGGCGTCGGGATCGCGGCGCACGTCCGCGGCCTGCGCATGGCCGCGCAGGTGGACAGCCATCCGGTGCTGAGGGAGACGGCGCGACTCTCCCTCGGCGCGGGAGGCGGGCGATGAGAGCGATCACGCTCGGTCTGTTGCTCGCGCTCGCCGCGCCCGCCTTCGCACAGCCGCTCGAGCCGCCGCCCGAGGCGCCCGAGGGGACGGACTACGTGATCGAGCCGGCCGACAGCCTGGCGGAAGGGGATGTCGAGCTGGGCGTCGGCGCCGCGAGCCGCGCGGGAGGC
>JBKJXJ010000024.1:0-4959 GCA_046716125.1 Candidatus Eiseniibacteriota bacterium | reverse complement strand
GGCGCGGGCCGCGACGCGCACAGATGCGCCCCCCCGGGGCTCGCAGGTTGCGAACCGGGCGGATTCGGCGGGTGCGGGCGGGAGGCGCGGTCGCGGGGGACAGAGCAGCCAGGAGGGTGACCTGGTCCGCCAGGGCCCCGCCGGGAGTGATGCGCGCGGCCTGCGCACGGCGCCCGAGAGTTTTGAAGGCGGTGGCGCGATCGGCTTCCGGCCGGGCGCGGTCTACATCTTGACGGACGGGAAGCCCGACCGCGTCATGGTGCTGACCGGGATCACGGACGGTTCGTTCACGGAAGTCCGGAGCGACCGCCTCAAGGCCGGCGACAAGCTCATCGTCGGCTCCGAGACGCCCGCCCGGGGCGCCGCCTTGCAACCGCCGCCGGGCATGGGCGGGCCCGGAATGCGTGGGCCGGGTGGCGGAGGAGGGCGGCGATGAGCCTCGCCGAGCTGTTCGGTCTCGGCCTGCAGGCGCTGTCGCGCAATCGCATGCGCTCGGCCCTGACCGTGCTGGGGATCGTCATCGGCGTGGCGGCGGTGATCGCGACCCTGGCGATCGGCCAGGGGGCGCGCGAGGCGGTCCAGGCGCAGATCCGCTCGCTCGGCGCCAACACCCTGACCGTCATGTCGGGCACCATCACCGCGAGCGGCGCCCGCATGAGCATGGGCAGCAACAACACGCTCACGGTCGAGGACGCCGAGGCGATCAAGCGCGACTGCCCGGCGGTCCAGGCCGTGGCGCCCACGGTGCGGACCTCGGCGCAGGTCGTCTACGGCGCCAACAACTGGGCGACGCAGGTGCAGGGCACGACGGCCGACTTCCCGACCGTGCGCGCCTGGCCGGTCGCAAGCGGCGTGTTCGTCACCGACTCGGACGTGCGGGGTGCCGCCAAGGTGTGCGTGCTCGGGACCGAGGTGGCGCAGCAGCTCTACGGCGACGCCGATCCGATCGGCACGACGGTGCGGATCAAGGACATGCCGTTCAGGGTGGTCGGGGTGATGGGCGTCAAGGGCGGACAGGGCTGGGGCGGGAGCCAGGATGACGTCATCCTCGTGCCGCTCACCACTGCCATGCGGAAGCTCATGAGCCGTACCCACGTCAACGCGATCGCGGTCTCGGCGGCGAGTGAGCGCGAGGTGACGGCGGCCCACGAGCAGGTCACCCAGCTCCTGCGCCAGCGTCACCGGATCCGGGAGGGCATGGACCAGGACTTCTTCCTGTTCTCGCAGCAGGAGATCGCGAGCTCGGCGGAGGAGACCTCCAAGGTCATGACCATGCTGCTCGCCAGCATCGCCGCGGTCTCGCTCATGGTGGGCGGCATCGGCATCATGAACATCATGCTGGTGTCGGTCACCGAGCGCACCCGCGAGATCGGCATCCGCCGCGCGATCGGAGCGCGACGCAAGGACATCATGATGCAGTTCCTGGCCGAGTCGGCGTTCCTCTCGCTGGCCGGCGGGGCGCTCGGCGTGGCGCTCGGGATCGGCGCGGCCACGGCGGTCACCCAGATCGCCCGCTGGCCGACCATGATCCAACCGGCGGCTGTGTTCCTGGCGTTCGGCTTCTCGAGCGCGATCGGGATCTTCTTCGGCTATTACCCGGCGCTCCGCGCCTCCGGTCTGGACCCGGTCGAGGCGCTGCGGTACGAATAGCGCATCGCGGGGGGCGGGCACGAGGGACGTGCCGGCGCGTCGCGCAAACCCTCGGAGCCGCGCGTGACCCTCGACTGGCGCCATCTCAAGGCGGTGGTGCTGGAGAGCGACGACTGGGGGCTGTGCGCGTGGGTTCCGGACGAGGCCGCCTTCCGGGCGCTGGCGGGGACGCCGGCTTTCCGCGAGCCTGCCGCGCGGGCCTACACCCGCTCGACGTTGGAGCGCGCCGAGGACGTCGCGCGTCTCGCCGCCGTCCTGCTCGAGTTCCAGGGCCGGGACGGCCACGCACCGGTCTGGCAGGCCAACACCGTGATGGCGACCCCCGAATACGCGCGCCTCACGCCGCCGGGGTTCGAATGCGATGACCTCCCGCTCGTCCACTATCCCGAGTTCCCTTCGCGCTGGCGGCGCCCGGGGCTCATGGACGAGGTCCAGCGCGCGCGTGACGCGGGCGTCTGGTGGCCGGAGCTTCATGGACTGGTGCACCTCCCGCAGGCCGCGTGGCTCGGCGCTCTCCGCGCCGGAGAGGCCGACGCGCTCCTGGCCCATGCCCACGAGTGTTTCGTGTGCGCCGCGGTCGAAGCCGCGGCCGAGTACGACCCGAAGGAGCCCGCCGAGGTGCGCTCGCGGGCGCTCGCGCATGCGGTCGAGCGGTTCCGCGACCGCTTCGGCCGGACGCCCGATTCGCTGTGTGCGCCCGACTACCGCTGGGACGAGCGGCTCGAGGCCGACGCCGAGGCCCTCGGCGTCACCACGCTCCAGGGGCGCTCCGAGCAGATCGGCCATCGCTTCCGTCGCCTTCGGCACCAGATCGGGCGCCTGAGCTGGCGGGGCACCCGCGGGCTGCGCTTCGACATGCCGGCGCGGATCGCGTTCGAGCCGCGCGGCGACGCGGCGTCCCGATCGCGGCTGGGTGCTTCGGCCGCGCACCGCAGGGTGCTTAGCGCGTGGGGGCTGGGCCAGCCGGCCGTGGTGAGCAGCCATCGGCTCAACTACGCGCATCTCGACCCGGCCTGGCCCGAGGCGGGACGCGCGGCGCTACGCGACCTGCTCGGCGGGCTCGCCCGCGATGGTGCGATCTTCCTCACCGATGCCGAAGTCCGGTCGCTTCACGAACGCGCCTGGTCGCTTCGCGCGCTGGCGGATCGGAGGGCGCTGCTGCGGTTCTACGGCGAATCGCGCGCGTGTGTGCGCATCCCGGCGCCGCCCGGGACGAGCGGAGTGGCGCTGATCGAGGCGCACGGCTCCGACGCTCCGCGTCTCGCGCTCGAGACCGGCGCGGGCGCGCCAGAGCTCGTCGCCGAACTCGGTCCGGGCGAGTACGTCATCGAGTGGGCCGGCGCATGAGCGGCACCTGGCGGGCGGTCACGCGCGGTGGCCCCGGGCGCTGGTCGGTGTGGCGGTACAACTGGCTCATCCACCACCAGGTGATCGCCGCGCTCGTCCGGGCGCGCGCGCACGCCCACGGCGTGTTGCTCGACGTGGGTTGTGGCGACAAGCCCTTCGCCCGCTGGTTCGACGGCCACATCACGAGCTACATCGGGACCGACCTCAGCTCGTCGCCCTATGTCGATGGCGTTCGCGGCCCCGGGCGGCCCGAGGTGTTCGCGCGCGGCGAGCGCCTGCCCTTGCGCGACGGATCGGTGGACACGGTGCTCGGGCTCTCGATGCTCGACCATTTCCCCGAGCCGGCGCCGCTGCTGGATGAGGCGCACCGCGTCCTCCGCCCGGGCGGCATCCTCATCCTCGAGTTCACCCAGATGGTCCCGCTCCACGACGAGCCCCACGACTATCTGCGTTACACCCGCTTCGGCGCGGCATGGCATCTCGAACGCGCCGGATTCGAGCCGGTCGAGATGATCCCCTTCGGTGGACTCGCCTCGCGGGTGGGGTCGAGCATGATCGCCGCCCTGAACCGGCTGAACCGCGGGCCCACGCGCGTCCTCACCGAGATCCCCGTACGGGCCCTCTATATCGTGCTCCAGCTCCTCTTCGCGGGCCTCGACCGGGTCCTCTTCGACCCGCGCGAGGTGGTCGCCCATCTCGCGGTCGCGCGACGGCGCGACCCGATCCGGCGGTGACCCGCCGTCCGGTCGCGGAGCGCGATCCCGGGGTGCGCGCCGCGATCAAACGACCGACGCGGGAGGGGTGGGCGGTCGCCGGGCTCGTCGTGCTCGCGCTCGCGCTCAGGCTCCAGGGGATCGGCGCCGGGCTCCCCGAGGTCTACGAAGAGGCCTACCCGTTCAAGGTCGCGTGGCGGATGTGGGGGTGGGGGCCGGCCCAGGGGCTCGACCTCAACCCGCACTGGTTCAAATACCCGGGTCTCATCATCGACCTCCAGTTCCTGGGCCAGGGATTGCTCTACCTGATCCTCTCGGCGACCGGAGCCGTTCATTCCACCCTCGACTTCCGCGTCCTCCACCAGCTCGACAAGACGCCGTTCTATCTCATGGGGCGCTCGATCATGGCGCTGCTCGGCGCGCTCACCGTGATCCCCGTGTTCGGGCTGGCGCGCCGGATCTCAGGTCCCGGCGCGGGACTGGCCGCCTCGGCGCTGGTCGCTCTGAGCCCGCCGCTGATCGCCAAGTCGCAGGTGATCGAGGTGGATGTGCCGCTCACGCTGCTCGTGGCCTGTGGGCTCCTCGCCGCCCTCCGACTGAGCGAGGGACTCACCCTGCGCCGGACGGTCGTCGCCGGTCTCGTGACCGGGCTCGCCACCACCGCCAAGTACCCGGGGCTGATGCTGGTCGTGCCCTGCCTCATCGCGATCGCGGTCGGCGCGCGGGGCCGGGGGCGGGATCGCGCCCTCGCCATCGCCCACTCGATCCGATGGCCGGTCGCTTGCGCCGCCTTTGGCGTCTCGCTCCTCGCCGCCGTATTCGCGGTCTCCCCGTACCTCTTCCTCGACCACCGGTCGGCGCTCGCCGATCTCGCGGTCGAGCGCGAGCACATGCGGCTCGGCCACTTCGGGACCGACCTCGGCCCCACCTGGATGAGCTACCTGCGCGCCTGGTTCGGCGGTGTCGCGGGACCGACGGTGGCGCTCGCGTCCGCGGCCGCCCTGGTGGTCTACCTCGCCCGGCGGCGTCCCGCGTGGGCCGTGATCGTCGGGAGCTTCGTCATCGCGTACGCGGCGCTGGTCTCGTCGTTCGCGATGAAGGCCGATCGCTATCTGCTGCCCCTGCTGCCGGCCGCGATCGTCTTCGCGTGCGCGCTCGCGGCCGAGCTCTGCGGCCGGCTCGCGGGCGCGGCACCCGCCGGACCGGCGCCACGCGCGGAACGGCGCGCGCGCGAGGCGAAGGGCGCCCG